>NZ_JAFMKL010000008.1:0-36134 GCF_017852955.1 Vulcanococcus sp. DEBay_Sum22DG08_74 | reverse complement strand
AAGGATCTGGGCTTCCATTACGCCACCCAGGCCGCCGTCTCCATCTCCGTGGATGACCTGCGCATCCCCGGTGAAAAGGCCCGTCTGCTGGAAGAAGCAGAACAGCAGATCACCGACACCGAGGAGCGCTATCGCCTGGGTGAAATCACCGAGGTGGAACGGCACACCAAGGTGATCGACACCTGGACTGAAACCAACGAGCGTCTGGTTGAAGAAGTCAAGAAGAACTTCAACGAGAACGACCCGCTGAACTCGGTCTGGATGATGGCCAACTCCGGGGCCCGGGGAAACATGTCCCAGGTGCGTCAGCTGGTGGGCATGCGCGGCCTGATGGCCAACCCCCAAGGGGAAATTATTGACCTTCCGATCCGGACCAACTTCCGTGAAGGCCTGACGGTTACTGAGTACGTCATCTCCTCCTACGGCGCCCGTAAGGGTCTGGTGGATACGGCACTGCGTACCGCCGACTCCGGTTACCTGACCCGTCGTCTGGTGGACGTCGCCCAGGACGTGATCGTGCGCGAGGACGACTGCGGCACCACCCGCGGTATTCCCATCAACGCTGATGACAGGGGCCGTTACGCCGCCAAACTCGTCGGCCGTCTTGCCGCTGAACCCGTTCTGGACGGCGAAGGCAATCTGATCGTCGACCGCGATGGCGAGATCGATGCCGTCATCACCGCCCAGATCGAAGCCGCCGGCGTGCAGACCGTGGTGGTTCGTTCACCGCTGACCTGCGAAGCCGCCCGTTCGGTTTGCCGCAAGTGCTACGGCTGGGCCCTGGCCCACAACCAACTGGTTGACCTGGGCGAAGCCGTCGGCATCGTCGCCGCCCAGTCCATCGGTGAGCCCGGTACCCAGCTCACCATGCGGACCTTCCACACCGGTGGTGTGTCCACCGCAGAAACGGGTGTGGTTCGCTCGCAAATCGCGGGCACGATCGAGTTCGGCGCCAAGGCGCGCGTGCGCCCCTTCCGCACCCCCCACGGTGTGGAGGCTCAGATCGCCGAGAACGATTTCCCCCTGACCCTGAAGCCCAGCGGCAGCGGCAAGGCCCAGAAGCTCTCGATCACCGCCGGTTCTCTGCTGTTCGTCACCGATGCCGCTGAGGTGCCGGCCGACATGATGCTGGCTCAGATCTCTTCTGGCTCCTCCGTCAAGAAGAGCGTTGAGAAGGCCACCAAGGACGTCATCTGTGACCTGGCTGGCCAGGTGCGCTACGAGGACGCCATCCAGCCCAAGGAAGTCACCGACCGCCAGGGCAACAGCACCTTCAAGGCCCAGCGTCTTGGCCGGATGTGGGTCTACAGCGGCGATGTCTACAACCTGCCGCCCAACGCCCAGCCCGTGATCGCTGGCAACACCAAGGTCACCACTGGCGAGGTTCTGGCCGAGAGCCGTCTGGTCAGTGAGTACGGCGGTGCCGTGCGCCTGCGCGAGAGCGCTGGCGACTCCCGTGAGGTCCAGATCGTCACCACCAGCCTCACCCTGAAGGACTGCAAGCTGCTGGGTGAATCCACCCATGCTGGTGAGCTCTGGCACCTGGAGGGCAAGGACAACATCCGCTATCGCCTCAACACCCACCCCGGCACCAAGATCGGTAACGGTGAGGTGATCGCGGAACTCGCCGATGATCGCTTCCGCACCCAGACCGGGGGCATCGTCAAGTTCGCCCCTGGCCTGGCCATCAAGAAAGCCCGTAGCGCCAAGAACGGCTACGAGGTCAACAAGGGCGGCACCCTGCTCTGGATCCCCCAGGAGACCCACGAGATCAACAAGGACATCTCCCTGTTGATGATCGAAGACGGTCAGTGGATTGAAGCCGGCACCGAGGTGGTGAAGGACATCTTCAGCCAGACCGCGGGCATCGTCACCGTCACCCAGAAGAACGACATTCTTCGCGAGATCATCGTTCGCTCCGGCCAGCTGCACCACGTCTCCGACGCCAAGGTCGTGGCTCGCTACAGCGACGGCAAGATGGTCAACCCCGGCGAGGAGATCGCCAAGGGTCTCAAGGCCGAGGCCATGGTCTTCGTTGAAGCCGTCGAGACCTCCGAGGGCGGCGCCCTGCTGCTGCGTCCCGTTGAGGAGTACCGCATCCCCGATGAGGCTCACCTGCCTGATCTCGGTAGCGTCACCCAGAAGAACGGTCCCAGCCTGGGCCTCAAGGCCACCCAGCGTTTGGCCTTCAAGGACGGCGAGCTGATCAAGAGCGTTGAGGGCGTCGAACTGCTGCGCACGCAGCTGATCCTCGAAACCTTTGACACCACCCCTCAAATGACGGTGGATGTCGAGGCTGTTCCCGACAAGCGCGCCAAGACCATCGAGCGCCTCCAGCTCGTGATCCTTGAGAGCCTGCTGGTCCGTCGCGACACCCTGTCTGACGCCAGCCACGGTTCCACCCATACCGACCTCTCCGTCAATGACGGCGACAGCGTCAAGGCCGGTGATGTGGTCGCAACCACCCAAATCCTCTGCAAGGAAGACGGTGTGGTGCAGGTCCCCGATGTGATCGATGGTGAGCCTGTGCGCCGTCTGATCGTTGAGCGCGCAAGCGACACCCGCAGCATTGACCTGGGCTCTGCGAAGTCCGAGGTCAAGCCCGGTCAGCGCTTCGTCGATGGCGATCTCTTGGCCAAGGGCGTTCCTGCCCCCTGTTGCGGTCAGGTTCAGTCCGTGGATGGCAACACCCTCACCATCCGCTTGGGCCGTCCCTACATGGTCTCGCCCGACTCCGTCCTGCACGTTCGCGATGGTGAACTGGTGCAGCGCGGTGACTCCCTGGCCCTGCTGGTGTTCGAGCGCCAGAAGACCGGTGACATCGTGCAGGGTCTGCCTCGTATTGAGGAACTGCTCGAGGCCCGCCGTCCGCGGGAATCGGCTGTGCTCTGCCGCAAGGCCGGCACCGTTGAGATCAAGCAGGGCGACGACGACGACTCCGTCACCGTGACGGTCATCGAAGGCGATGACTCCATCACCGAGTACCCGATCCTCCTGGGCCGGAACGTGATGGTCAGCGACAGCCAGCAAGTCACCGCCGGTGAGCTGCTGACCGACGGTCCGATCAACCCCCACGAGCTGCTGGAGTGCTTCTTCGAAGATCTGCGCAGCCGCAAGCCGACCCTGGAAGCGGCCATGGAGGCGATCTCCAAGCTCCAGTTCCGCCTGGTGCAGGAAGTCCAGAACGTCTACAAGTCCCAGGGCGTGACCATCGACGACAAGCACATCGAGGTGATTGTTCGTCAGATGACCAGCAAGGTCCGGATCGAGGACGCCGGCGACACCACCCTGCTGCCCGGTGAGTTGATCGAACTGCGCCAGGTGGAGCAGGTCAACAGCGCCATGGCCATCACCGGTGGTGCTCCCTCCGAGTTCACTCCGGTGCTGCTCGGCATCACCAAGGCCTCCCTCAACACCGACAGCTTCATCTCCGCGGCCTCCTTCCAGGAGACCACCCGCGTGCTGACCGAAGCCGCCATCGAGGGCAAGAGCGACTGGCTGCGCGGCCTCAAGGAGAACGTGATCATTGGTCGCCTGATCCCTGCAGGTACCGGCTTCAGCGGCTTCGAAGAGGAGCTCCGCGCTGAGGCGGGTCCCCATCCCGACATCCTTGATGAGGATGCGATGAACTACCGCCGTCTGCAGAACCTGCGCCCGGATTACACCGTCGATATGCCGGCAGCTCCCTCTGCCGCCAATGCCGGCGCGATCCTCGACGATCCCTCCGATGCCGACCTGGATGCCACCCGCACCCGCCACGGCATCGAGGCCAGCGCCAGCACCACCGCAGCCTTCACCCGCCCCACGGTGGAAGAGGGACTTGAGGAGGAGCTGATCGCCGACCCGGAGGCCGTTCAGGGTCTCCAGAATGAGGGTCTGTTGGCCGACGAGTCATGATCCAGCCCAAGCTCGTTCCCCAGCGCCGTTTGCCGCGCTACGGCTTCCACACCCATACCGAACGACTGAACGGTCGTGTCGCAATGCTGGGCTTCATCGCCCTGCTGGCGGTGGAGTACAAGCTGGGGCATGCGCTCTTGGCTTGGGGTTGATGCCCCAGGCCAGTCCGCCACTGGACGAGGCCCGTCCCCTACTGGGGATGGGCCTCTCTGCTTTGGAGCAGTGGGCCAAGCAGCACGGGCAGGCCGCCTTCCGCGGCCGGCAACTCCATGACTGGCTCTATGCCAAGGGGGCGCGCTCCCTGGATCAGGTCTCGGTCTTGCCCAAGGCCTTCCGCGAGCAGCTCGCTACCCAACCCCCTGCCGGTGCGTTCGACTGGATGGGACGCTCGCGGGAGCTCCACCGCAGCATCGCCAGTGATGGCACCACCAAGTTGCTGTTGGGGACCCACGATCAGCTCAGCATTGAGACCGTCGGGATCCCCGCCGAAGGTCGCCTGACGGTCTGCGTCAGCAGCCAGGTGGGCTGCCCGATGGCCTGCCGTTTTTGCGCCACCGGCAAGGGGGGCCTGCAACGCTCCCTGGCGGTGCACGAAATCGTGGATCAGGTGCTGAGTGTGCGTGAGGTCATGGACCAACGCCCCAGTCATGTGGTCTTCATGGGGATGGGTGAACCGCTCCTGAACGTGGAGTCGGTGCTCTCGGCCATTGATTGCCTTTGCACGGATCTGGGCATGGCCCAGCGTCAGATCACGGTCAGCACCGTCGGGGTTCCGCGCACCTTGCCGCGATTGGCGGAGTTGGCCCTCGAGCGCCTGGGCCGTGCCCAATTCACCCTGGCGGTGAGTTTGCACGCTCCGGATCAGCGGCTTCGCGAGGAGCTGATCCCCACCGCCCATGCCTACCCCATTGAGGCCTTGCTCGAGGACTGCCGCCGGTACGTGGAGATCACCGGCCGCCGAGTCAGTTTCGAGTACATCCTGCTGGGGGGGCTAAATGATCAGCCGCGCCATGCGGCGGCGCTGGCTCAGTTACTGCGGGGCTTCCAAAGCCACGTGAACCTGATTCCCTACAACCCGATCCAGGAAGAGGAGTTCCAGCGCCCCACCCCCCAGGCGGTTGAGGCCTTCCGCCGCGCGCTGATGGACCGGCATGTGGCCGTGAGTGTTCGCGCCAGCCGCGGTTTGGACGCGGATGCGGCCTGTGGTCAGCTGCGCCGCCGCCTCGAAGGAAGCCTGGAGCCCGCGTAGCCGTTGCTGCTGAACTGAGGGAGACTGCCCTCCAGTGAAGGGCGGCCATGACCAGCATCGATTGGGCGATCGTCATCGCCTATCTGGTGGCAAGCCTCCTCGTTGGCCTCTGGCTTGCCCGCCGCAATCGCAGCGAGGAGGACTACTTCGTTGCGGGTCGTCAGCTCAAGGGTTGGCTGGCCGGGGCCTCGATGGCGGCCACCACCTTCTCGATCGATACGCCCCTCTATGTGGCGGGTCTGGTGGGCGTGCGCGGCCTCGCCGGCAACTGGGAGTGGTGGAGCTTTGGCGTTGCCCATGTCGCCATGGCGGTGGTCTTTGCTCCGCTCTGGAGACGTAGCGGTGTCCTGACCGATGCGGCCCTGACGGAGTTGCGTTACGGCGGGCCCACGGCCGCTTGGTTGCGGGGCATCAAGGCCTTTCTGTTTGCCCTGCCGATCAACTGCATCGGCCTGGGCTATGCCTTCTTGGCCATGGCCAAGGTGAGTGAGGCCCTGGGCTTGGCGCCCACTCCCCAGGCCAGGGTCACCCTGCTGGCCATCGTTGGCCTGCTGGTTTTGGTCTACACCGCGGCTGGCGGCCTCTGGGCCGTGGTCGTCACGGACATGCTTCAGCTGGTGCTGGCCCTGCTGGGGGCGATCGCTGTCTCGGTGGCAGCGGTCCATGCCGCGGGCGGGATGGATGCCCTGCTGGAGAGCATCCGCGGTCTCGAGCGGCCAGAGCTGTTGTCGTTGGTCCCCTGGCAGGTTGAGGGCGGACGGCTGCAGTGGCTGGATGGGGCAGGCATCTCCATTGCCACCTTCAGCTCCTACCTGGCCCTCCAGTGGTGGAGCTTCCGCCGCAGCGATGGTGGTGGCGAATTCATCCAGCGCCTGCTCGCCACCCGCGACGAGCGCGAAGCACGCACCGCCGGTTGGGTCTTCCTGGGCGTGAACTACGTCCTCCGCAGCTGGCCCTGGATCGTGGTGGCCCTGGCCGCGGTGGTCCTGCTGCCGGATCAGACCGACTGGGAGCAGAGCTACCCCCTGTTGGCGGTCCAACTGCTCCCCCCTGTGGCCTTGGGACTGGTCGTTGTTTCCCTGGTGGCCGCCTTCATGAGCACCGTCAGCACCTCGGTGAACTGGGGGGCGAGCTACCTCACCCATGACCTCTACCAGCGCTTTATTCGGCCTCAGGCCAGGGAGAAGGAGTTGCTCCTGGTCGGTCAGCTGGCGTCGGTGTTGCTGGTGGTCTTGGGGGTGCTCACCGCCTTGATGAGCACCAGCATCGGCACGGTCTTCCGGTTGGTGATTGCCATGGGGACCGGGCCCGGGGTCGTTCTTGTCCTGCGCTGGTTCTGGTGGCGCGTCAATGCCGCCGCTGAGCTGGCGGCCCTACTCGGCGGCTTCCTGATTGGCTTCTCCACCTCCGTGGTGCCCCTGTTGCGGATCGATGACTACGGCGTGCGCCTCTTGGTGACCACCCTGCTGACGGCGGGGCTCTGGTTGCTGGCGATGCTGGCGACCCCGCCGGAGTCGCCCGAGGTGCTCGAGCGCTTTGTCCGTCAGGTCCGCCCCCCGGGTCCCGGCTGGACCCACTGGCGCCAGCGGACGGCCGTGCAGGCCGACGAGACCCTCCCAGGCCTGTTGCTCTTGTTGCTGGCTGGCTGCGCCCTGCTCTTTGGTGCCCTGCTTGGCATCGGTGGCTTCCTTTTGAAGCTGCAGCTTTGGGGATGGGGCGGTCTGGTCTTGGCGGTGGTCGGGGGCCTGTTGCTCCGCCGCGGCAGCGGTCGCGTGCCGGCGGAGGGATGATGGCCTGATCGCTTAGGCCCAACCGTGCAATTTCTCCGCTCCACCCTGCTCCCCGCCGCGATCGTGTTGCTCTTTGGTTTGGCCCTGTTTGCGGTGAGTGCTCGCATCTGGCTGCCCGGCGATATGGCAGCCCCCGCGCCGGTGGGTTGAGTCCGGGACTCGGCCACCACGGCCCTTACGATCCTCCGCATGACTGGCCCTTATCCCGAGTCTTCGCAGAGCCCGGCTGAACTGGCCCTGGACCCGGAGATGTTGGCCCGGGAGCTGGCCCAAGAGCTGCTCGGTGACCCCCTTGATGAGCTCGACTCGGCTGAGCTGGCCGCCGCCGATGTCGCAGCGGAGTGCGACCTGGGCTTGGCCTGGCTCGATGGCAGCCATGAGGAGCGCATGCAGGGACTGCGGATCTTCTGCGAGTACCGCGATCCCCGTGCCCCGGCCAAGCTGCTGCCCCTGCTGGAGGCCAGCTGCCCGATCATTCGCATGAGCGCGGTCTATGCCCTGGGGCGGAACCCGGACCTCCAGGCGCTGACGCCGCTCCTGCAGCTGCTGCAAAACGACAGCAATGGCTACGTGCGTAAGGCCGTCGCCTGGAGCCTGAGCAGCTATCCCGATGCTCCGGTCATGAATCCCTTGATCCGGGCCCTGGAAACCGATATCGCAGCGGTCAGGCTCTGGGCCGCGAGCTCCTTGGCCGATGCCGGGGCGACGGGCCTGGCGAAGGCTGATCAGGCCGCTGGTCAGCTGCTCTTGGCCCTCAAGATCGACAGCGAGCCCGTGGTCCGCAGCAACAGCGCCTGGTCCCTGGGCCGCCTCTATGCGGATCTGGTGGAACCCCGCCAGAAGGAGGTGGTGGACTCCCTGCTCAACGCCATGCTCAACGACGCGGATTTGGCCGTGCGCGATGAGGCTCGCCTGGCCCTGGAGCAGCTGGAGAGTCCGGAGATCCTCGAGCGCCTGCAGACCCTGGTGGATGAGGGACTGCTGGCATAAGGCGCCGCTCCACTCAGCAACCGGCTCTCGCGGCTAGCATCGCGTGACACCGCCCGTGTCTCGGGATGGCCCAGCAAACGATCCGCTTTCGCATTCGGCCTGACGGTCGCGTCGAAGAGGTCGTTGAGGGCATCACCGGCCACGGCTGCGAGCAGCTCACCGAGCGGATCGAGGAGAAGTTGGGCGTTGTTCAACAACGCCAGCCCACCTCTGAAGCCTTCCAGGGCCAAACCACCACAGTTCAGCCCGAGCAGACTCTTTCGTCCCAGGTCTCCTGATGTCGCACTTCAGCACCGTCAAAACAGAACTGCGCGATCGCTCCGCTCTGATTGATGCCCTGAAAGATCTGGGTCATTCCCCCATGGAGGGCGAGTGCCAGGTGCGTGGATACCGCGGCCAAACCGTGACCGCTGAGCTGTCCATCCCCACCGAGGGTGCCGGCGATCTGGGCTTCCGTTGGAATGCCGCCTCTGGCAGCTACGAGCTGGTGACCGATCTCGATCTCTGGAGTCAGCCGATCCCCGTCGAGCGCTTCCTCTCCAAGCTCACCCAGCGCTATGCCCTGCGCAGCATCCTGGCGGCCTCGGCCCAGGAAGGCTTCCAGGTGGCGGAAGAGCGCCAAGAGCAGGACGGCACGATTGAGCTCGTCGTGACCCGCTGGGACGGCTAGGTCCTCGGCGTGGGGATCGATCCCTCCGTTGCCTTCTCGGCACCAGCGGCCCCGGTCACCGAGCGCAGCGGTCTCGAGCCCGTACTCGGAGGAGCGCTGCGCCAGGAGGCGGTCTGGGTCGATGAGGCCGTCTGTATCGGCTGCCGCTACTGCGCCCACGTGGCCGGCAACACCTTTGTGGTGGAAGCCGACTGGGGCCGTTCGCGGGCCATCCGTCAGGACGGCGACAGCACCGAGACGATTCAAGAAGCCATCGACACCTGCCCGGTCGATTGCATTCACTGGGTGAGTTACGAGGAGCTGCCCGAGCTCCAAGAACAAACCCGTCACCAGGAACTCCAGCCCCTGGGTTTGCCGACGCCGGTTCGCTCCCGGCGCACCTTCCCGAGGCGGGAGCCCCATTGATGCTGCCCACACGGCGCTTTGGCCGCACCGAGCTGGCAATGCCGCTGCTCTCCCTTGGCGGGATGCGCTTTCAGCAGAGCTGGTCTGACCTGCCTGCCGATCGCATCACGGCCGAGAGCCAGGACAACCTGCGGGCCACGCTGGCAGCGGCCGTGCAGCACGGCTTTCACCACGTCGAGACGGCCCGGCACTACGGCAGTTCCGAGCGTCAGCTGGGTTGGTTGCTACCCCAGATTCCTGATCCCCAGAGGATTCTGCAGACCAAGGTCCCTCCCCAGGACGATGCCCAGGCCTTCGAGGCAGAGCTCCAGCTGAGCTTCGATCGCTTGGCGGTCGATCGGGTGGACTGCCTGGCGATCCACGGCATCAACCTGCCGGAGCATCTTCAGGCCACCCTCAAGCCAGGGGGCTGCATGGAGGTGGCCCGGCGCTGGCAGCAGGACGGCCGCATCGGCTGCGTGGGCTTCTCAACCCATGGCCCGCTGGAGCTGATCGAGGCGGCCATTGCCAGCGATGCCTTCGACTACGTCAACCTCCACTGGTATTTCATCCGCCAGGACAACGGCCCCGCCATTGCGGCGGCCCGCGCCCGGGACATGGGGGTGTTTGTGATCAGTCCCACCGACAAGGGGGGGCATCTCCATAGCCCGTCAGAGCGGCTGCTGGAACTCTGTGCTCCGCTGCATCCGATCGTCTTCAACGATCTGTTCTGCCTGAGCCACCCCGGGATTCAGACCATCAGTGTCGGAGCCTCAGGGCCGCAGGACTTGGCCTTGCATCTGGAGGCCGTCGCCTTGCTTCCCCAGGCCGCTGAGCTGTTGCCTCCGATTGTGAGTCGTCTCGAGGGGGCACGGCTCTCCGCCCTCGGCGATGCCTGGCTGGGCAGTTGGCAGCAGGGGCTGCCCAGATGGCAGGACACCCCTGGACAGATCAACCTGCCCACCCTGCTCTGGCTGCACAACCTCCTGGAGGCCTGGGATCTCCAGAGTTATGCCAAGGCCCGCTACGGCCTGCTGGGTGCGGCGAGCCATTGGTTCCCTGGTGCCAATGCGGATGCCTTGGACGAGAGCGTGAGCGAGGCCGAGCTCAAGGCGGTGCTTCAGGCCAGTCCCTGGGTTGAGCAGATCCCCGGCATCCTGCGCCGCCTGCGGGAGCGTGTGGGGGGTGCCCCCAGCAAGCGCCTGATGCAGGAGGACTAACTCCCCAGCGGGAATTTGCTGGGAAGTCCCACGGCCCGGGGGTAGGTCTTCGGGCAGGGTTCCTTCGGCTGCAGCACGATCGCGGTGCGTTGCCCCCGCTCCCCCGGCAGCTCCTGTTGACGGCAGGACAGGATCTGGGCCTTGAGCTGCGTGGCCGCCTTCTCAAGCTGGGCTTGGTCCTCCGCGCCCCACTGCCCGCGGTAGAGCAGGGCCTCGCCACCCGGGGCGAGCAGGGGCACGAGATACTCCGCTACCACCGGTGCGGCGGCCACGGCGCGGGCCATGGCCAGGTCGAACTGGCCGCGGCAGCGTTTTTGCCGCCCGGTGAGTTCAATGCGCTCGCAGCGCAGCTCCACGCGCTCCCCCAACCCCAGGCTCTGGGCCATCGCTTCGACGGCCTGGGTTTTGCGCCCCACGGAATCCACCAGGGTCAGCTGCGCCTGGGGGAAGGCAATGGCGACGGCCAGCCCCGGGAAGCCCCCCCCGGTGCCGACATCGATGCAGCGCAGGGCGGCTTCGGGGTTCGCCTGCAACTGCGGCACCAGGGGCCAAAGGCTGTCGAAGATCTGGGCGATCCAGAAGTCATCGCCCTCCACCAGGCGGGTCAGGTTGACCCGGCTATTCCACTGGCGCAGCTCCTCCTGGAGTTGGAGGAAGCGCTGGAGCTGATCGTCGCTGGGTCTCCAGTGCAAGGCCTCCCATAGTGCGTCTGCTGGCGCTGGCATCCCCTGGGCTGATCTCGTCACACTCTCTAGGATCCTCCCCAACCGGTGTCCTGCGTTGGCGGCTGCCAATCACTACGAGCTGCTGGAGGTGGCCAGTGAGGCCTCCAGTCAGGAGTTGAGGCAGGCCTTTCGCAGCCTGAGCAAGCGCTACCACCCGGACACCACCGACTTGCCCGAGGCCGAGGCCCGGGAGGCCTTTCGCCGTCTCCAGCAGGCCTACCTCACCCTCAGCGATCCTGAGCGCCGGCGCAGTTACGACGCGACCCTGCGGGCTCCGCTGCCCCTTCGGCCACTACGGACCGCACCGAAACCGGTTCCGGTCCGTCGCGCCCTCTCCGGTGGTGAGTGGTTCGCGCTGCTGCTGCTGGCCGTGGCGGTCGCCTTCAGCCTGGTGTTGGGGGTCGGCCTGGCCTGGTCCCGCGGCGCCGAATTCCTCAAGCCCCCCAGCTGGCTGGAGGCCGGTGGGCAAACTGATGGGTCAAGCCCGCTGCTTGTGGATGTCGGATCTGCCGTCGCCTCAGACCCCGCTGTACAACCACCCGCTGCCGGTTCTTGAGCGTTGGCTCGCTGAGCTCGGCGGCATCCAGCGCGGCCACCACTCCTGTGAATGGGACCTGACCACCGTCGCCTGGAGCGCCGAGATGGTCTTGGGTTCAGAAGAACTGACGGTGCGCTGGGGGCAGGGTGCGGGCTCAGTGGAGCGCCACTTCCCCTACGGCCTCACCCGCGCGGACGTGCAGGCTGCGATCCTGGCGGGCCCCTAGAGCTGGCGCTTGCAGACCTCGCTCTGCTCTTCGTTGAGGGTGGAGAACGGGCCACAGTTCACCCAGCGCACGAACGAGAGTTCGATGTCGGTGAACAGCACCAGGATCCCAGCGCAGAGGGCTGTGACAGCAGCGATGACCGCGACTGAGGAGGGTTTCATGGGCGGCTCGTGACCCCCTTGAGCTTATGAACGAGATCCAAGGCCTGCCACTGCTGTTGCAGGCTGACGGCATCGAGGCTCGGGAGCGGCGGCAGACAGCCCAGCACCGGAACCCCTGAGATGCTCTCGAGGGTGCTCGCATTGTTGGGATGGGGCTCCCCGTTCAGCAGGATCCCCAGCAGCGGCAGATGGCGGCTGCGCAGGGCCTCGATCGAGAGCAGGGTGTGGTTCAAGGTGCCCAGCCCCGAGCGGGCCACCAGCAGCACCGGCAGGTTCCAGCGTTGCAACTGCTCAATCTGCAACCAGTCCAGGCGTAGGGGCACGAGCAGCCCACCGGCGGTCTCCACCACCAGGGGAGCCTCCACGTCCGGGAGAGAGAGGTGCTCGCCGTCAATCGGGGGCTGATCCCCAGGTTCCAGTTCGGCGGCCCAATGGGGCGAGACCGGAGCGGCGAAGCGATAGGCCTCGGGCAGGACCCGCGCGTCCGGGAGGCCGAGCCAGCGCTGCACCCGCTCACGATCCCCTTCTCCGTTCTCCAGCCCGCACTGCACCGGTTTCCAGTAGTGGGCCTTCAGGCCCTGCACCACTAGGGCGCTGACCACGGTTTTGCCGACATCGGTGTCGGTGCCGCAGATCACTAGGCGTTGGTTGGCGCCAACCGGTGTGTCTGTCATCGCTTCTGTCCCAGGAGCACCAGCACCTCCCAAACGATCGCCTGCTGCGGGCCCGGCCAGGCCCGAAGCAGGCGGCGGAGTTGTCCCGCATTGAGCTTGGGACTGCGGCTGGCCTGGGCGCCGATCGCCTTGATCTGTTGCAGGAACCAGAGACCGCCCCGGTTCGGACGGCTGAACCGCAGCACCTGAGCGTGATGCAACTGCAGCCGGTGCTGGGCGCAGTCGATCAGCCGTTGGGCGCAAGGGAGCTCCAGGGCGGTGCAGGGCACCCCTGCCTGGGCTGCGGCCTGGTGCCAGAGCGGGAAGCTGCCGGAGGTGGGGACCCCCAGGATCAGCCAGCCTCCAGGTTGGAGTTGCTCACACCAGGTCCCCAGCTGCTGTTCGGGTTGCTCCAGCCATTGCAGGGCGAAGCTCGAGGCCAGGGCCGCCGGTGGCTGCAGGTTCGCCGGAAGGCCCTGATTGAGATCCCAGTGGATCAGCGCAGCGTTCTCATCAGCCCCCTGCTCGAGGAGGGCGCTGCAGGCGTCGATCCGTAGCCAGGGGCCTTGGCCGAGGGCCGCCTCCAGGGAGCGACTCAGCAGCCCACTGCCTGCCCCCAGATCAGCCAGGGGACCGGGGGGGAATCGCACCCCCTGGCGGGCACTGAGGCCGGCGAGCCGTTGGGCGACAGCGGCCTGAAGGCGCGCCCGGCTGGGGTACAGGCGGGCCCCCTCGCTGAAGCAGCCGCGGACGGCCTCGCTGAAACCCTCTGCCGGTTGTTCAGGCCTGGACATCGGCAATCCAATCGAGCACGGCGTCCGGCAAGGCCGGATCGATCAGGGAGTGCCCCAGGTCGTCGCGTGTCCAGACCGTGGCCTGGGGCAGGGCTTGCTGCAGTTCCAGGCGACTACTGGCCGTCACGATCTGGTCCTGGCCAGCCTGGACCAGCAGCACGGGGATTCCGCTGGGGAAGCCCGCTGGGAGAGCGCTGGTGGCCCCCAGGTGCTCGAGGTCCTCGAGCAGTCGTTCCCGGCCCGCATCGCTGATTCCCTGTTCCAGGGGGCCAGCGGGCAGCAGCGACCTGGATTGCGGTGCAGCGGCTTGCCGCAGGAAGTCCCGCAGTTGCTCCTGCTCCTCTCCGAGCTTGATCCTGCGCCCCATGGCCCGCAGGGCCGCACTGATGGCCCGCCCCTCTCGGCCTTCCGGGACAAAGCGGGTGAAGCTCGCCAGCAGTACAGCCGCTGTGGCTCCCTGCCAGAGGTCCTCGTTCAGCAGGTGCGGGCCGAAGGAATGGGCCAGGACAACGCGCCGCTGGGCGCTGGTCTCCCAGCGGGGTTGCAGGGGGGATTCCTGGCCATAGCCCCGTTCCCCGCAGTCCATGGACCAACCCCGCGCCGCAGCGCCCGCCGCCCAGGGGGCCCAGCTGCGGTGGTCCCCAGCCCAGCCATGCATTCCGATGAGCTGGATCGCGCTCATGGTTCCCCCAGGGCCTCAATCAACCGGTCCAAAGTCCCGGCGGGGCAATCGTGCCGAAGCACGAGCCGCAGCCGTGCCGTTCCCACAGGGACGGTCGGGGGGCGGATCGCCACGCTCAGCAGTCCTGCCTGCTCCAGTTGCTGCTGCAGTGCCAAGGCGCGGTGATCGTCCCCCACCAGCAGCGGCAGGATCGGCCCGCTCCCGCAGGGCCTCGGCCAGCCCGCTGCCTCGAGGGCGTCACGCCAGCGCTGGGCCCGCTGCAGCAGGGCCAGGCGCTCGGGTTCCCGCTCCTGAATCGCAGTAAGACCGGCGGCGGCCGCCGCCACGAGCGGTGGCGCCAGGGCCGTGCTGTAGCGGAACGGGCCGGAGTGCTGCAGCAACCAGTCCCCCACCGTGGCATTCCCCGCCAGAAAGGCTCCGCCACTGCCAAAGGCCTTGCCGAAGGTGCCGCTGATCAGGCTGATGTCCTGGATGCCGTAGCCCAGGCCTCGGCCCCCCTTCCCCAGCACCCCAAGGGCGTGGGCCTCATCCAGCAGCAGGGCCGCGCCATGGCCGCGGCAGAGCTCGGCTAAGGCGGCGACATCGGGGGAGCTGCCCTCCATCGAAAACAGGCTTTCACTGAGCACCAGCAGCCGGCGTTGGGGGGCATCGCGGCGGGCGCGCTGCAGCTGCGCCTCCAGGTCACTGAGGTCGTTGTGCTGAAAGCGCCGCAGCTTGGCCCCCGTCGCTTGGATCCCCACCAGCAGCGAGTGGTGAATCAACCGATCGGCCAGCACCCAGGTGTGCCGGTCCGCCAGGGCCTGAACCGCAGCAATGTTCGCCTGAAATCCGCTGGGATAGAGCAGGACCCGCTCGCGCCCCAGCCAGGCGCCCAGGGCCCGCTCGAGGGTCTCGTGCAGGGGGCGTGTTCCGCTGATCAGCCGAGAGGCCCCAGCCCCCACCCCTTCGCTCTGGATGGCTTCAGTCGCTGCACGCTGGAGGGCCGGATCGCGGCTCAGCCCCAGGTAGTCGTTGCTGGCGAGATCCAGCAGGGGAGATCCCTCTGCGACAAAGGCGGCCTGGCCCGCCGGCTGCAGGCTGCGCAGACGGCGGCGGCGTTCCGGAGCCAGGGCGGCCAGATCGGCGGCCAGGGGTGCCAATGGATCGGCTGCCTCCATCGCCCCAGCTGCGCCCTCGGCTGAATGCCCTCAGTTTGCCCGTTTGGCTGGAGCCCATAGGATCTACTAATGCCCAGTAGCGCTTCGGTCCCCGGCACCCCGGCCCAGTCCACGGACGTGCCGCCCCTGGAGCAACTCTTCCCCTTCAGCCTCGATGACTTTCAGCTGGAGGCGATTGAAGCCCTGAATCAGGGCCATTCGGTGGTGGTCAGCGCCCCCACCGGATCGGGCAAGACCTTGATCGGTGAGTACGCGATCCATCGCGCCCTGGCCCACGGTCAGAAGGTCTTCTACACAACGCCGCTCAAGGCCCTCTCGAACCAAAAACTGAGGGATTTCCGCGAGCAGTTCGGGGCCGAGCGCGTCGGCCTGATGACTGGCGACCTCACCGTGAACCGGGAGGCCTCGATCGTGGTCATGACCACGGAGATCTTCCGGAACATGCTCTACGCCGAGGCCGAGCAGGGGGATGACCCCTTGGCCGACGTGGAGGCCGTGGTGCTCGATGAGTGCCACTACATGAATGACTCCCAGCGCGGCACGGTCTGGGAGGAGTCGATCATTCACTGCCCTCCGGTGGTGCAGCTGGTGGCCCTCTCGGCGACGGTGGCCAACGCCGGGCAGCTCACCGACTGGATTGAGCAGGTCCATGGGCCGACCCGCTTGGTGATGAGCGACTTCCGGCCGGTGCCGCTGCAGTTCAGTTTTTGCAGTGCCAAGGGCCTGCATCCCCTGCTCAACGACGAGGGCACGGGCCTCCACCCCAACTGCAAGGTCTGGCGTGCCCCCAAGGGGGGGCGTAACCGCCGCGGGCCGAAAACCCCGAGGCCGCCGCAGCCGGAGGCGCCACCGCTGGGCTTCGTCGTGGCCCAGATGGCGGAGCGGGAGATGCTGCCGGCCATCTATTTCATCTTCAGCAGACGCGGCTGCGACAAGGCCGTTCGTGACCTGGGCAAGGTCTGCCTGGTCAGCCCCCAGGAGCAGGCCCGCATTCAGGCGCGCCTGGATGTCTTCATGGCGGCCACCCCCGAAGCCGTACGCGATGGCGGCCATGACGATGCCCTGCTGCGGGGGATCGCGGCCCACCACGCCGGGGTATTGCCGGCTTGGAAGGAACTGATCGAGGAGCTCTTCCAGCAGGGGCTGGTGAAGGTGGTGTTTGCCACCGAGACCCTGGCGGCCGGCATCAACATGCCCGCCCGCAGCACCGTGATTTCAGCCCTCTCCAAGCGCACGGAGCGGGGCCACCGCCCCCTGATGGGCAGCGAGTTCCTGCAGATGGCCGGCCGGGCGGGTCGCCGTGGACTGGATTCCCAGGGCTACGTCGTCACCGTGCAGAGCCGCTTTGAGGGTGTCCGGGAGGCGGGTCAGCTGGCCACCAGCCCGGCTGACCCGCTGGTGAGTCAGTTCACCCCGAGCTACGGCATGGTCCTGAACCTGCTGCAGCGCTATGAGCTCTCCAAGGCCAAGGAGTTGGTGGAGCGCAGCTTCGGTCGCTACCTGGCGACCCTCGATCTCACGGAGGACGAGGCCCGCATCAGTGAGCTGCGCGAGCAGTTGGGGGACCTCAGCGGCACCGTTCAGGAGGTCGATTGGGAGGACTTTGAGGACTATGAGAAGCAGCGCGGCCGCCTGCGGGAAGAGCGCCGACTGCTGCGGATCCTCCAGCAGCAGGCCGAGGAAACCCTGGCCCATGAACTCACCTTGGCCCTGCGTTTTGCCAGCGAGGGAACGCTGGTGAGCCTGAAGGCTCCGGTTCTGCGGGGCCGGGTCACACCGGCGGTGATCGTTGAGAAGCAACAGGGCTCAGGTCAGTTCCCGCTGCTGTGCTGCCTCACCGACGAGAACGTTTGGGTGCTGGTGCCCTGCAGTGCAGTGGTCAGCCTCCATGCCGAGCTCACCTGCCTTCAGGTCAAGGATGTGGCCGTTCCCGAGCTGCACCGCCCCGGCGAGCTGCGCCATGGCGATCAGGCCAGCGGTGGCCTGGCCTTGGCCGTCGGACACATGGCCCGGCGCCACGACATGGTCACGCCCCAGTACGACCTGGCCGGTGAGGTTCAGGCCCAGGCCCATCTGGTGCGTGAGCTGGAGTTGGCCCTGGAATTGCATCCGGCCCACGGCGCCGGCGACCGCAAGAAGCTGCGCAAGCAGCGCTTCCGCATGGAGGAGTTGGAGGCGGAGATTGCCGAGCGCCAGCGCGTGCTGCACTTCCGCGCCAATCGCCACTGGGAAACCTTCCTGGCATTGATCGAGATCCTGCGCTTCTTCGGCTGCCTCGAGGGGGACGAGGGCCTGGATCCGAGCGAAGTGGGCCGCACCGTGGCCGCCCTGCGGGGGGACAACGAGCTCTGGCTGGGATTGGCGCTGATGAGCGGTCACCTCGATGAGCTGGATCCCGCGGACCTCGCCGCCGTGCTGGAGGCGATCTCAACGGAGGTGAATCGCCCGGATCTCTGGAGTGGCTATCCACCGCCGCCAGCGGCCGATGAGGCGATGCATGACCTGCGCGGCATTCGCCGCGAACTGCAGCGGCAACAGGAGGCCGGCAAGGTCGTGATGCCGGTCTGGTTTGAAGGGGAGCTGATGGGCTTGGTCCATGCCTGGGCCAAGGGCGTCAGCTGGAGCGACCTGATCGCGAACACCTCGTTGGATGAGGGCGATGTGGTGCGGATCATGCGCCGCACCGTCGATCTTTTGGCGCAGATCCCCTACTGCGAAGCCATCAGCGAGCAGTTGCGCACCAACGCCCGGGCGGCCCTCAAGGCGATCAACCGCTTCCCTGTGCGGGAGCCGATCGATGGCGGCCAGGCTTCAGGGGAGGACTCCAATCCCGCTACCGCCCGCCAGGCCGATCCTTCGGCGCTTAATCCCGCGGCCTAAGCACCAGCCAGACGATCAGCAGCAATCCGGCCGTACTGCCCACGGTGTACAGCCAGTCGGCGTAGGGCGTCCAGAAGAGGGCAAGGGGCATGGGTAGCGTGAGCGCGTGATGAATCCGTCCCGCATCCGCATCCTGGCGGTGGGCAAGTTGCGCAAGAGCTGGGTGCTCGAGGGAGCCTCCACCTTCCTCAAGCGCCTGCCGGGATTGCAGGTCCTGGAGCTCCGCGATGCCGGCATGGCCAAGGAGGCCGAAGCGATCCTGGCGGCCCTGAAGCCCGACGAGCGCTTGGTGATCCTCACCGAGGAAGGCCAGACCTTGGACTCGGTGGCTCTGGCCCAGCGTCTCGAGGGCTCGGGCTCAGAGCGCTTGGCCTTTGTGATCGGCGGCGCTGAGGGCATTGACCCGGCCTTGAAGGCCCGCGCCAGCTGGCGCCTGAGCCTCTCGCCGATGACCTTCCCCCATGAACTGGCCCGGTTATTGCTGCTGGAGCAGCTCTACCGGGCGATGACCATTCAGCAGGGCGGGCCGTATCACAAGCCCTGAATCAGATCGCGAGGCGCTTCCAGATCACATCCAGGTTGGCCTGGTGCAGATCGGTAGAGAAGCACTCCGCCAGCTGCTCGGCAGTGAGGCGTGAGGTCACCTCGCCATCGGCCTCCAGGTTGGCCCGGAAGTTGCCGCCCTCGGTGTTCCAGGCGGTGTGGGCGTTGCGCTGCACGATCCGGTAGGCGTCTTCACGGCTGATGCCGGCTTCCACCAGGGCCAGCAGCACCCGCTGGCTGAAGACCACGCCGCCGTAGACGTTCATGTTGCGGGCCATGTTGCCGGGGTAGACCCCGAGACCCTTCACCACGGAGGTCATCTCCCGCAGCATGAAGTGGAGGGTGACCGAGCAGTCGGGCAGCATCATGCGCTCCACGGAGCTGTGGCTGATGTCCCGCTCGTGCCAGAGGGCGCAGTTCTCCAGCGCTGCCACGACGTAGCTGCGCAGCACCCGGGCCAGGCCACTGATCCGTTCGCTGCGGATGGGGTTGCGCTTGTGGGGCATGGCGGAGCTGCCCTTCTGTCCCTTGGCGAAGTTCTCCTCGACCTCCAGGACGTCGGTGCGCTGCAGGTTGCGGATCTCGGTGGAGAAGCGCTCGAGGGCGGCACCCACCAGGGCCAGGGTCTGGATGTACTCCGCGTGGCGATCGCGGGAGATCACCTGGGTGCTGGCGGTGTCGGGCACCAGGCCGAGCTTGGCGCAGGCGATCTCCTCGACCCGGGGGTCGGTGTTGGCGTAGGTGCCCATGGCACCGGAGATCTGGCCGACGCTGACGGCGGTTTCCAGGTGCTCCAGGCGCTGCTGGTTGCGCACCACTTCGGCGAGCCAGCCAGCCACCTTGAAGCCGAAGGTGATGGGTTCACCGTGGATGGCGTGGGAGCGGCCGATCATCACCGTGGCCTTGTGCTCGCGCGCGAGGGCCCGCAGGGCGTCCGCGAGCAAGTCCAGCTCCTGGCGCAGCAGCTTGACGGAGGCCTTCATCTGCAGGGCCACACCGGTGTCGAGGACATCGGAGCTGGTCATGCCCACGTGGATGTGGCGACCGGCGTCACCCACGTGCTCGTTGACGTTGGTCAGAAAGGCGATGACGTCGTGACGGACCTCGGCTTCGATCTCGAGGATCCGCTCGACGCTGAAGCTGGCTTTCTCTTTGATCGTCGCGACGGCCTCAGCCGGGACGCGGCCCAGTTCGCAGTTGGCCTCGGTGGCTGCAATCTCCACGTCCAGCCAGCTCTGGAACTTGGCCTGCTCGCTCCAGATAGCGCCCATCTCGGGCAGGGTGTAACGCTCGATCAAGGCCGCGCCTGGCTCACATCAAGACCAATGTATGGAATGGCCTTTCGGGGCCCTAGGCGACGCTGGTGAGCTTGTGGTGCTCCACCTCCCACTGCACCAGTGGGCCCCAAGCCTGTTGTTGAACCCAGCAGCGCCCTCCACGGCAGCGCAGCACTTGGAAGGGGGGCAGGTCCGATGGCTGATTGCGCAGCTTCACGAAGCTGCCGGGTTGCAGCAGTTCAACCACCTTCGCGCTGTGGGGTTTGGGAGTGCGGGCCACGGTGGTACCCCTTGGTTTGGAACATCCTCAGGAGTGTTCCCAGGGAAACCCATTCAGCACCGGTTTTTATTCGGTTTCGCTTCGAGCTTTGTGATTAAACGGGCGTACGGCACGATGCAGAGGTGCTGGGCCGCTGCCCGATGGGTCGAAAGCGACGCTTGGATCTGCAGCTGGTGGAGCTGGGTCTGGTCACCTCCCGTCAGCAGGCGCAGCAGTTGATCCGTGCAGGCAAGGTCCGCAGCGGTGATCGCATCCTGGATAAGCCTGGACTTGAGGTGCTGCCGGAGCTGGAGCTGCAGGTGGAGCAGCCCCAACGGTTTGTCTCCCGGGGTGGCGAGAAGCTGATGGCGGCCGTTGAGGCCTTCCCCTTAGGCCTGGATCAGCGCGTCTGCCTCGATGGCGGGATCTCCACCGGTGGCTTCACCGATTGCCTGCTGCAGCACGGGGCATCCCGGGTCTATGGCGTGGATGTGGGCTACGGCCAAACAGCCTGGAGCCTGCGCACCGACGAGCGCCTGGTGCTGAAGGAGCGCACCAACCTGCGCCACCTGCAGCCGGAGGATCTCTATGGCAGCGAAGACCCCTGGCCTGATCTGGCCGTGGCGGACGTCTCGTTTATTCGCTTGGGCTTGGTGCTGCCGGCCTTGGGCCGCCTGCTCAAGGGCGAGCGCCGCGAGGCGGTGCTGTTGGTCAAACCTCAGTTTGAGGTCGGGAAAGAGCGGGTCGGTAAAGGGGGAGTGGTGCGAGACCCCCTGGCCCATGCCGACGCCATTGCGGGGGTGATCGCTGCGGCGGAGCGCGAGGGCTGGCGCGCTTGTGGGGTGGTGGCGTCTCCGATTACCGGGCCCGCGGGCAACCACGAATATCTGCTCTGGTTGCGTTCAGGGGACTGGAGCGAGCAAGAGAAAACCTCCGAAGTGCCCCCCACAGAGGAACACATTCGGAGGTTGGTGGAGCTGACCTTGGCCAGCTAGCTCAGATCGCGCTGTTGTCCTTGTCGCCGGTGCGGATCCGGACCACAGACTCCACGGGGCTGATGAAGATCTTGCCGTCGCCGATCTCGCCGGTGCGGGCGGCGTCTTGGATGGCATTCACCACGGTGTCGACGCGGGCGTCATCCACCACGATTTCCAGCTTGAGCTTCTGCAGGAACTCCACGGTGAACTCAGAACCGCGGTAGCGCTCGACTTGGCCCTTCTGGCGACCAAAGCCGCGAACCTCGCTGACGGTCATGCCGACGATGCCGGCGTTGACCAGGGCCAGCTTCACGTCTTCGAGCTTGAAGGGGCGAATGATGGCCTCGATTTTTTTCATGGCTCAGGGCTGGAGATGGGGGAATTCTCTCAGGAAAATCCGGCGAGGAAAGGTCTTTGCGGACCTTCTGAAGCCATTAGGGCGCAGTCTTTCGGCGGGTGATGTGACCGTTGATACCGCACTTGGTTGACGGGCTGCGATGCGTAGCATCCGAAGTCAGGACGAGCGCTTGGATGACTGCGACCGCAACAACCCGTACCCCCCTCTACGGAGAGCGCGCCATTGCCGAGGCGGAGCTGATCTGTTTCGACAACCCCCGGCCTGAGCGCCCCTACGAGGTGTCGATCACCCTGCCGGAATTCACCTGCAAGTGCCCGTTCTCGGGTTACCCCGATTTCGCCACCCTGCGCCTGATCTATCAACCCGGTCCCCGGGTGATGGAGCTCAAGGCGATCAAGCTCTACGTCAACAGCTACCGCGATCAGTCGATCTCCCATGAGGAGGTGACCAACCGCATCCTCGATGACTTCGTCGCGGCCTGCGCTCCGGTCTGGATGCAACTGGAGGCCGATTTCAATCCGCGGGGCAATGTCCACACGGTGATTCGGGCCTGCCACGGCACCCGTCAGCCCTGCTGAACCTCCGCGATCAGCAGCGGCAATTCATTGGCCAGGGCCGTCAGGTTGCGGTTGCAGAGACCGGCAACGTGGAGCTTCTGGCCACCGGCCTCGGCGATCGCCCAGATCTGACGGGTCGCGATCAGGCTGAGGGCACCGCCGGCCAGGGCGATGGCAAATCCGCCGTAGACCAGGGGCACCCCGGGGTCCCGTTTGAGCAGGATGCCGCTGGCTGGGACCACACCGGCCACCCGCAGCGGAATTCCCTCGACCTCAGCGGCGTCCCCCCCGGGGATCAGGGTGGCCAGGATTTCAGCGTCGGCGGAGTAGGCCGTCACCGGACCTTCCTCACTGGAGAGAGCCAGAAGCACCGGGTTGCTGCCATCGGGCCGGGTGGGTAGGACGATCCCCCAGACCTGTTCTCCGAGCTGGGGAAAGCTTTGAAGCGGCAGCTCCAGGATTGGGCTCTTCCCGAGTTGCACCTTGATGGCGGAGAGGGCCCAGTCCGCCTGATACAGGGTCATGCCGCGGTAACGCAGCGGATGGTTGACGCTGATCTCCGCCTGGGAGACCTCCTGGCCTTGGCTTGGGGTCAAGGTCAACTGGGAGCGGAATTGTTCCGGGCGTCCCGCCGGGTCCCGCTCCACGCCGAAGCGCTCCAAGCTGACGCTGACCTGGGTTTCACCGCGGCTGTTCAGCAGCTCCAGCTCGTTGCCAGGGGCGAGAAACCGCTCCAGACGTTGGCCGCCGAGGGATCCCCAGGCGGCCCCCACCATCAGGACCACCAGACCGGCGTGAACAAGCAGTGGGCCGACCCGTCCCAATACGCCTTTGCGGGCCGCCAGGCGATCCCCCTGGGGTTGGAGTTCCCAGCCACGGCTCTGAAGCAAGGTCTCAAGCCGCGTCAGGCTGGCCTTGGGGTCGGGAACGGCGATGGTCTCCGCCAGGGTGAGCTTGCTGAGCTGACGGGGGGTTTGGTAGTCGATCCAGCGCAGGGCGGCCTGTAGGGCCGGCCACTGGCGACGCCAGCTGCAGAGGATCAGGGCGAGCCCGAGCCAGGCCAGCAGGGCGAGGAACCAGCTGCTCGAATACACATGATCCAGCTGCAGCGAGAGGATCGCGTCACCATTGAGCAGTCCCAGCCAGGGTTCTGGGTCATAGACACGGTGGTACAGCGCGGCGGCTTCCTTCTGCGGCACAAAGGTCCCCAGTCCGCTGGCCGCGGCGATCAGGATCAACAGGCCAATGGCCACCCGCAGGTCAGAGATCCAGGCGATCAGTCGCTTCATCGGTGGGGTGGAAGGAAAGCTGGGGTTAGGTCCAGCGGGCCAGCAGGGTCAGGCAGCCGGTCAGCAGCAGCACGGCCCCGCTGATGGGCGGTACCCATTGCCCGAGGGAGCGCAGGGCCAGGAGTCGGGGGGCCCAGGCCGCAGCGGTGCCCGCCAGCAATAGGGGCATCACCTGTCCAGCGGCAAAAGCGGTGAGCAGCAGGGCACCGGTCAGGGGGGTCCCGGACTGGGCGATCCAGGCCAGCAGGACCGCCAGCACAGGGGTGGTGCAGGGGGAGGCCGCCAGGCCAAAGGCCAGGCCTGCGGCCAGTGGGGCCAGCGCGGGTGGCACCCGCTGCCGCCACTGCTCCGGATCGGGCCCCGCCGGCAGCTGCAGGGGCACCAGGCCCAGCAGGTTCAGACCCATCACCACCGCCAGGAGGGCCACCAGGGTCGGCACAACACCAGGGACCTGGCCATAGATGCGGCCTAGGGCGCCGCTGCCCAGGCCCAGGAGAACCAGGGAGCCGACGATGCCGCTGCAAAAACTCAGGCTGCGGGCCCAGGGACGCTGGCCGCCGCGGTCAAAGCCCGCCAGGTAAGCCAGCGTCACAGGCAGCAGCGAGAGGGAGCAGGGGCCCAGGCTGGTGATCAACCCACCGGCAAACACCAGCCCCACGGTCAGGGGCCCGGGATGGGCCAGGGAACTGCTCAGCAGCTGCTCACCACTGCGGGCCCAATCCGCTAGGGCCTGAGCCAGCATCAAACGGTACGCAGCGCGAGGGGTCAGCCTATCGGCATGCTCTGCCGCTTGGCTTGGATCCGGCGGTTGCGGTGGGGCTTGCCGGGCTCCAGACCGGCCCCCTCCAGGGAGCAGCGCAGCAGGAGGCCTGCGGTGAGCAGGCTGGAGAGGAGGGAGTTGCCGCCGTAGCTGATCATCGGCAGCGGTAATCCCGTGGTGGGCATGGCACCACTGGCCACGGCGATGTTCAAGATCGACTGGCCGACCAGCAGGGTGGTGCAGCCGATGGCCACCAGCCGCTGTTGGTTGCTTCTGCAGCTCAGGGCAATGCGCAGGCCGACAAAGCCAAAGAGCAGCAGGAAGACCAGCAGCAGCAGGGATCCGACGTAGCCGAACTCCTCAGCGAAGACCGCGAAGATGAAGTCGGTGGTCTGGATCGGGAGGTACTGCAGCTTCTGTGTGGACAGGCCATAGCCCTCACCCCAGAGACCACCGGAGCCGATGGCCAAGAGGCTCTGAACCAGCTGATAGCCATCCCCCTGGGCATCTTTCCAAGGGTTGAGGAAGGAGGTGACGCGAATGCGCTGGTATTCGTTGATCGAGATGCTTCCAACCGCCACCGCCAGGCCAGCGCCGGCGGTGCCGAGCATGGCCCAAAGCGGCAGACCCGACCCGAGTGCCATCAGCCAGAGCAGGATTCCGCAGAGGGATGCGGTACTCAGGTTTGGCTGTTTGAGGATCAGTCCGAGGGTCACCACAAAGACCCCGAGCCAGAGCACCTTTTGATCGATGGAAATGCGTCTCCAATGGGAGAACAGGGCAGCTCCCTGGAGGACGAGAAAGGGCTTGATCAGTTCGGTCGGCTGGATCTGAATCGGGCCGATCACCAGCCAACGGCTGGCGCCATTCACCGTGCTGCCGATCACCAGGGTGAGGGCGACGAGAACGCTTCCGGCCAGTAGGGCTGGACCGGCCATGCGCAGCCAGCGCCTGAGGTTGATGCTGATGCCGGCATAGAGCAGGCCCCAGCTCACCAGCATCCAGATGGCCTGGCGCTTGAGGTAGTAGCTGGCATCCCCCATCTCCCGGGCGGCGACCCACCAACTGGCGGATCCCAGGACAGCCAGGCCCAGGAGGCACCAGATCGCGATCATCCCGAGGAGCAAGCGTGCCTCTGCGGGCCAGTGCTCAAACGGCACGGGGAGCCACGGTCGCTTAGCGGGCAAGGGGGTGCGGAAATCAGACACTGACTATCCCGTATTTCTCTGGCGCTTGCCAACAAAAAAGCCCGGCAGTGCCGGGCTTTTGAAGAAGGTTTCGGCCTGAAGGAATCAGTTGCCCAGGTTCACCTGACGGCGACCAGCAACGAGTTCAACTTTCAGGATTTTGCCCCCTTGCTTCATGATCCGCTGCTGTTCAGCGAACCAGCTTTCATAGGGCACCCACTTGGTGAAGAAGGTGTTCTGCAGCTCGCGCTGGGAACGGGTCTTCTCCGGGCAGGGAATGCAAGCTGTGATTTTGAAGAGGCGCATGGATTGATCCGCAGGTTTGCCGAAGGCAGGGATCAGTTACCCAGGCCGGAGCTGATGTAGTCGAAGTACACGCCCATTTCACGGCCTGCGTCAGGACCCACCAGGGAAGCGGTCACTTCCTTCATGGCCTGGATGGACTGAACGGTGGCGCCGATGGGCACACCCAGGGAGTTGTAGGTCTCCTTGAGGCCGTTCAGAACGCGCTCGTCGAGGATCGAGGTGTCACCAGCCAGCATGGCGTAGGTGGCATAACGCAGGTAGTAATCCAGGTCGCGGATGCAGGCTGCGTAGCGACGGCAGGTGTACATGTTGCCGCCGGGACGGGTGATGTCCGAGTACAGCAGCGACTTGGCCACAGCTTCCTTGATGATCGCGGAAGCGTTGGCGCTGATGGTTGCAGCGGCACGAACGCGCAGCTCACCGCTGGCGAAGTACTGCTCCAGGCGCCCCATGGAGGAGCTGTCCAGGTACAGACCCTGAACGTCGGCCTGGTTGATGACGTTGGTGATTGCGTCTTGCATGGAACCTGTTCGAAGAGGCGGGGATCAGAGAGAGAGCAACCTCAGGAGAGGGCGCCGACGACGTAGTCGAAGTAGAAGCCAGCCTCTTCGGCATCAGCACCGGTGAGCAGGCCCATGGCGGCGTTCTTCATCTCGCGCACGGCTTCAGCCATGGCTTCGAGGGGAGTGCCGAGGGAGCGATACATCTCCTTGGCGCCGATGATGCCGATCTCCTCGATCGGGGTGACATCGCCGGCGATGATCCCGTAGGTCACCAGGCGCAGGTAGTAGTCCATGTCCCGCAGGCAGGAGGCGGTCATCTCTTCGCCGTAGGCGTTGCCGCCGGGGGAGATGACGTCGGGACGCTTCTGGAAGAGGGCGCCGCCAGCGGTCTTGACGATGCGCTCACGGCTCTCGCTCAGGACCTGGGCGACGCGAAGACGGCGCTGACCGCCGCTCACGAAAGCCTTGATCTGGTCGAGTTCGCCAGGGCTGAGGTAGCGGGCTTCGGCGTCCGCGTTGATGATCGAGTTGGAGACGATGCTCATGCAGTTCTGCCTCGAAACAAGCGGTCGCCTGAACGGTGACCGATATCCGGTGGGTAAGGGGGAGTCTCCAGCCTTGAGCGATGCAGTGACCTGCGTCGACGCGAGCTGAAGGAGCGACAGCTGAGCTGTGCGCCGAATCATTCTGTGGCAACGCCCCGCGCCGTCCTGAGTCCCGGTAACAGTTCTTCACGGCGATTATTTTTGCTTGAAACCCTTGCCGGCACTGGGTTTCTCTTGATCGAAGACTACGTTCAGGCTGCGGCGGTTGCTAACAGCCAGATTTGCTTCATGGCTCCACTGAATATTTATCTTTGTCTCAATCTTTTTCGCTTCATTGTTAAGAATGCCCATTAAAAAGCCGGCTCGTTAGAGCCGGCGAGGTGGACAGGGTCTGGATCTGAGGCTGGACTTCTCAGCGCCCCACTGGATTGAGTGCGGCATTGCCGCCGTAGAGGGCGGCTGTGCGGTTGACCGTGCTCAGGGGGATCCCGTTGCTGGTGCCCATGCCCCTGAGGTAAGGAACGGTGTCGCGACCGAAGTTCTCGGCGTAGGCCGGATTGTTGAGCACGCCGTCGATGGCGGTGCGCATGCCCTCAACACAACGGGTGTTGAGGAAGGCGCTCGTTTCATCGGCCTGCGCTGCCCGACCCAACAGGGCGATATGGGCGGCGGCGGCGGCCTTGAACGGTGCCATCCGGTTCAGTCGGCTGACGAACAGGTCACAGCCAGCAACCCGAGCGACAAACTCGGCGACGCACAGGCGACCTTGACGGAGCTGGGATTCGGCATCCCCCAGTTGTTCTGAAGCCAGGGGCTGGCGACCGAGCAGCTGGCGATAGACCGCCTCGATCACCTGTGTGACTTCAGCGCTGCTGGGATCCATGGAGAGCTTCACGGCGGTGCCGAGGCTCTTGCGCTTTCCGAAACCTTGCAGGGTTCCAGGCTTCAGTGCCTTGGCCATGGCAGCCCGGGGCTGCTCGGCGTTAGCGCCAGCTCCGCCAGTCGACACAGCGGCATTCCAGCCACTGCCGAAGCTGCTGCGGGCGGGGACCGCCGCGGCTGCAGAGGGGGCCGGGGCAAAGCTGGTGATCCCTGCCGCGCTCCAGGTGGGAGCTGCGCCGCCACCGGGTTGCCAGCGGGGAGCGCTCCACTTGCGCTCGGGGGAGGGCTTGGTCTGGACGGAATCGGGGCCGGAGCGCTTGGACGGTGCTGGAGCCAGCTGCTCTCCACCGGTCAGGGTGGCGCTCCAGCCGCCACGCACGACGCTGGTGCGGCCCTTGAGGTTGCGGGGGGTCAGCGAACTGCTGTCGCGGAAATCGCTTGGGGGCGTGACCTCAGGGCGAATCCGTGGGGTGATGTCGGCGTAAGCCGCTGCGTTGAAGGCGCGCTTCAGCGAGGGCACGCGACGGGTGTTGAGGTCGTTCGGGGTAATGAACCGCTCATAGGGAACGGTGTCTTCGCCGAAGGTCTCGCTGTACTCGCTGCTGTTGAGCATGGCGTCCACCACGCCGTAGAAGCCCTTGCGGGCAGCCACGTCGAAGTAGCTGTCAATTTCCCAGCGGCCAAAGGTGGGGCGGCCCAGCAGGCGGCGGTGCATGACCTCGATGGCCTTACAGATGTAGAGGCCACTCCAATAGCGACGGCGGAAGGCCTCGCTTCGTGCCACCTGGCGAATGAATTCACGCAGGCTCAGGTCACCGTTCTCGAGCTTGATTTCCTCGACGGTGTTGTGCTCGCCGGCGTAGCCGGTGTTGCCCAGGACCTGGACATAGACGGCGCGAATCACAGCCTGCGTGCTGGATTCGGTGTTGCGGATGCTGGGTTGACCGCCGCGACGGGGAACGGAGTTGCCGCCGGTGGCGATCTGCTGAAGCCTCACCAGCTTCGGCCCTGCCTTGCGGGGGGTCGATGCCCGGAACTGCGGGCTGTTCATCTGGCCCGGCTGGCGCATGCCGTTGCCCACCAGGATGCGGCGGGTGTCGTAGCTCAGCGGTGCCGGACGGGTCGACACATTGGCGGTACCCGAGGGGAAGATCGCGCCGTAGTTCAGGCCCAGAGGATCGTTGCCGCCGCCATAGGGGTGCTGATCGGCGTAGGGCTGGCGGTAGCTGGCGTAGAGGGTGACGTATTGGGGAGCGCCTTCAAAGGGAGCGCTGAAGCGGAACAGCTTGCGGTTGGATCCCCAGCCGGCGCTTTCCTGTGCTTCCTCGCCGATGTCCCGCAGGTAGGGAACGGTCTCCTCGCCGAACACCTGGGCGTACTCCATGGTGTTGATCAGCGAATCCACGAGGCCCTTGAGGCCCTGGGCGCTGACGATGTCGAAGTAGCGGGTGAATTCCTCGCGGGAGCTGATGCCCCGGCCCAGGAAGTGGCGGAAGGCCAGCTCAACGGCACGGCTATTGGAGAAGCGGCCGTAGAACTGCTGTTGGTATTCCTTGCTGTGGCCGAGGGAGCGGATGAACTCCCGCATGGAGATGTCGCCCTGGCGCACCTGGGTGGCTTCCACGGGGCAGGGCACCTGGCTGTAGGCCTTGGCGATGTCCCGCTCGAAGATCTGGCGGTAGGCCGCCCGCACCACTTCTGCTTTCTGGCCGCCACTCATGGCGGGCCTCATGATGAAGCGCTGGGCCTTGCCCTGGGCCGCCAGGGCGTAGATCGCAGGCAGCTGCAGGCCCTGGTTTTCGGGGCTGCCCAGGCGCTGGCGGGCCGAGGGGGTTGGCACGGCCAGCTCTTCGAGCAGGACGTTGAAGCTCTCGATCAGGAGTTGACGGGCTTCGGGCAGGTCCTTCAGCAGTTCAGCGGCACCGGCACGCATTTCCTGCAGGGCCACGTTGGTGGCGGCCAGGGAACAACCCTTCTCCAGGACATCGCGGAGACCACGGGTGTTGACCCGCAGGATGCTGGGATCGCCAGCCACGACGGCGTAACCGACGTAGCGCAGGAACCAGGCCAGGTCGCGGATGGACTTTTTCATCCGCTCGGTGCCATAGATGGCCACCGAGATCGGGTTGAAGCCCGTGGGCAGAACCACGCGGACATCCGCGTCACCGCCCGCTCCCTCCAGGAGACGAGTAAAGGCATTGCCGCGCTCGGTGCTGCCGCTGGCGCCAGCGAAGGTCTGCACGGAGCGCTGGAACGCGGCTTGGTCGGCCGCGAGTGGGGTCTGGGACCCCGCCGCCACTGGGTTCAGAGGCGCATCGAGATAGGAGAGCGGGGTGCCGCCCGCAAAGATCCGGTTGGCCGCCCGAGCGACGATGGCTTCGGCATTGGCCGAGACGCGACGGGCCGCCTCAACCCGGAGCTGGCCGCTCTGGAAGAAGTTCGTGAGGTTGCTGAGCTCGCCCCCATCCGGGAAGCGGTCCTGCTGCTCCGCCTGACGGACGCTGGAGAGCGGCAGGGTGTCGTAGCGCTGAGGAGCAACCCTGCTGCTGCCGCTGCTGGCGGTCACAGTCATGGACGAAAGCGAACCTGGCCTGGGCACGTTACGGCTGGCCCTCTGGCCTCCTGGCAGGCCATGAACAAATGTTTGCAGCCCGTTGTGGGTTTGCTCGAGCGGCAAGGCCGGGACATGAAATGCTCGGCCTCAGCGGATCCACCTTCTGACCCGCTTCCAGCCCATGACTCAGGCCCCTGCTGATGCCGCCACCCCGGTGGTGAGCGACTTTTACGACCGCTTCCCCTATCCCGGGGATCCCCTCCAAGACGGCCCACCGCCCGGATACAACTGGCGCTGGTGCGTTGACGCTGCCTACTCGGCCAGCACCGGTGCCTTGCCTGCGGCCCGTTCGAGCGCTGAGCCCCTCAGGATTTTGGATGCGGGCTGCGGGACGGGGGTCAGCACGGACTACCTCGCCCATCTCAACCCGGGGGCAGAGATCCTCGCGGTCGATATTTCGCCGGGGACCTTGGAGGTGGCGCGAGAGCGCTGCCGGCGCTCCGGTGCCCTGGACCGAGCCCAGGTCCGGATCGAAAACAGGAGCCTGCTTGAGCTGGCGGGAGAGGGGCCGTTCGACTACATCAATTCCGTTGGGGTCTTGCACCATCTCCGGCAACCGGAGGCCGGGCTGAAGGCCCTGGCTGCCTTGCTGAAGCCCGGTGCCTTGCTGCACCTCTTCCTCTATGCCGACGGTGGCCGCTGGGAGATTCATCGCACCCAGCGGGCGCTCACCGCGATGGGCGTGGGGACCGGCGCCGATGGTCTGCGGTTGGGGCGTCAGCTCTTCACGGAGCTTCCTGAGCACAACAGGTTGAGGCGCCATCACGAGCAGCGCTGGGCGATCGACTGCGCCGCCGACGCGAACTTCGCGGACATGTATCTCCACCCGCAGGAGACCAGTTACAACCTCGAGCGCCTGATGGCCTTTGTGGCGTCGGCAGATCTGGACTTTGCCGGCTTTTCCAATCCGGAGGTCTGGGACCCCGCGCGGCTGCTCAAGGGTGAATTGCTGGAGCGGGCTCAGGCTCTTCCACCCGAAGCGCAGTGGCGTTTGGTGGAGGATCTGGATCCCGACATCAGCCACTTCGAGTTTTTCTTGAGCAAGGGTCCAGTTCAGAAGCAGCGCTGGGATGAGGACAGTGATCTACTGGCGGCCCTGGGCTGCCGAAACCCATGCCTCTGGGGCTGGCCAGGTCGCGCCCTGTTGGATTCCGACATGGCACCTCTGGACCTGAGTGCCGAGGGCTTCAGCCTGTTGCAAGCGCTCGAGCAAGCACCGGCAGATACTCCGCTGGGTCAGCTCCCATTGGACTGGTCAACGGCTCAGATCGCCTCTGTCGCAAGGGAACTGCAGCTACAGCGCGTTCTTCTGCTTCGCTCAGGGCCAGGCGTCAGCGCGTGATAGATTCCGCGCGCCTTTTCAGAGCAAAGGCGCCTTTGTTGGCTGCTTCATCACCCCAGTCAGATCCGGACTCTCACCTCGAGGGGCTGGACGCACTGGATGACACGGCGAGCCAAGAGACGGTTCCTTCTCCCCCTCTGGAAACAGAGTCCTCTGGGTCCTCTGCTGTCGCTGAAACCGAATCGGTTCCCGCTGATAGTCCTGACCTGGCTGACTTTGAGAGGCTTCAACGTCGCCTGATCCTCGCCACCTTGCTGGTGTCCGCCATTGCGGTCCCGGCCACGGCCCTGATCTACGACCTTCACATCGCCAGCAGCTTGCTGGTCGGTGGCCTCGCCGGCGCTCTCTACCTCAGGCTTCTCGCCCGAAGTGTTGCGAAGCTCGGCAACGGTTCCAAGAAGGTGGGCAAGTTCCAGCTTCTCGTCCCTGTGGTTCTTGTTCTGGCTGCAGCTCGCCTGCCCCAGCTCGAGTTGTTACCAGCTCTGCTTGGTTTCCTGCTCTACAAGCCCGCGGTGATTCTTCAGGCACTCACAGATCGCTGAGCGCCAAAAACCTTTTCAACGTCGCATTTGCGACCCCGAACGTCGACCCGATGGGTTCCTTGCCACTCGTTCTTCCCTTTGCCGAACTGGAGGTGGGTCAACACCTCTATTGGCAGCTGGGGAATCTCAAGATTCACGGCCAGGTGTTTCTGAGCTCCTGGGTTGTGATCGGAGCCTTGCTCGCCTTTGTCGTGGTGGGCACGCGCAAGATGGAGCGCGATCCCCGTGGTGTCCAGAACCTTCTGGAGTTCCTCTGGGACTACATCCGCGACATGGCCCGCGAGCAGATCGGCGAGAAGGCCTATCGCGATTGGCTTCCGTTCATCGGCACCCTCTTCCTGTTCATCTTTGTGAGCAACTGGGGCGGCGCTCTGGTGCCCTGGAAGCTGATTCATCTGCCCAGTGGCGAGCTTGGTGCTCCGACCGCTGATATCAACACCACCGTTGCCCTGGCGCTGCTGGTGTCCCTGGCCTACTTCTATGCAGGCCTGAGCCGGAAGGGCTTCCGCTACTTCGAGTACTACGTGGAGCCGACTCCGATCATGCTCCCGTTCAAGATCGTTGAGGACTTCACCAAGCCCCTCTCGCTCTCCTTCCGTCTGTTCGGAAACATCCTTGCCGACGAACTCGTCGTTGCAGTGCTGGCCTTCCTCGTGCCTCTCGTGGTGCCCCTGCCTGCGATGTTCCTCGGCCTGTTCACCAGTGCCATTCAGGCGCTGATCTTCGCCACCCTCGCCGCCTACTACATCGGTGAAGCGGTGCACGAAGAGCACCACTGATACTCATCAGTCCCCCTGCCTGATCGGGGTCACCCGCTCTGGCAAACTCCTTGCGCGCAGGTCCGGTTCAATCCGGGCCCATCTCGGTTCAGTCCAGATGTCCCAGGCGCAGGGATAACGTCCCGGTCCCAATCCGCGCTCTCCCAGCGCCCTACATCCTTCGTTCCACCATGGATTCCATCACCTCCGCCGCGTCTGTTGTCGCTGCTGGTCTGGCCGTCGGCCTCGGCGCCATTGGCCCTGGTATCGGTCAGGGCACCGCTGCAGGCGGCGCTGTCGAAGGCATTGCTCGTCAGCCCGAAGCTGAAGGCAAGATCCGCGGCACCCTGCTGCTGTCCCTGGCCTTCATGGAAGCTCTCACCATCTACGGCCTTGTGGTCGCTCTGGTGCTGCTGTTCGCCAACCCCTTCGCTGGCTGATCGCGCTTGAGGTGACGAGGGAAGGGCGGCCTTCAGTTCGCTGAACCGCCCATCCCCTCAACCTTTGCCTCAGCCTTTCGCTTCCGCCGCCGTTTTGCGGCCCGCTTCAACCGCCCGCACCCCTGCCTCATGACCAGCTGGCTTTTGCTAGGTGCAACGGAGGGAGGTCTCTTTGACCTCGACGCCACCCTGCCTCTCATGGCAGTTCAGGTGGTTCTCCTCACCTTCATCCTCAATTCCCTGTTCTTCAGCCCCGTTGGACGGGTCGTGGAAGAGCGGGAGGGTTACGTGACCACCAGCCGTGCGGAGGCCAAGCAGAAGCTGGCCCAAGCCGAACGCTTGGAAGCTGACCTCAAGGAACAGCTCAAGGACGCACGTCTGTCCGCCTCGAAGCTGATCCAAGAAGCGGAAGCTGATTCCGACAAGCTTTATCGCGAGGCTCTGGCTGCAGCAACCGCTGACGCCAACGCCTCCCGTGAGCAGGCACGCCGCGAGATCGATGCCCAGCGCGAGTCGGCCTTGGGCCAACTCAAGACTGACGCCGACAAGCTCGGTGACCTGATCGTCGACCGTCTGCTGGCCGCCCGATGACCATTCCTTCCCTCTTCGCCAGCCACGGTGGCTTTGGTCTGAACCTCAACGTGTTCGAGACCAACATCGTCAACCTGGCGATCGTGCTCTTCGGCCTCTACAAGTTTCTGCCCAACTTCCTGGGCAGCATCCTTGAGCGCCGCCGCGCGATCATCCTGGCCGACCTGAAGGACGCTGAAGAGCGCCTCAGCTCAGCCACCGCTGCCCTCTCTCAAGCCCAGCAGGATCTGGCCGCTGCTCAGCAGAAGGCCGAACAGATTCGTGTTGACGGCAAGGCTCGCGCTGAAGCGATCCGCCTTGATTCTGAGAAGCGCACCATCGATGAGATGGCTCGTCTCAAGCAAGGTGCTGCCGCTGATCTCGACGCTGAGGCGTCCCGCGTCAGCAACCAGCTCCGCCGTGAGGCGGCTCGCTTGGCCATTGAGAAGGCTCTCGCCACCCTGCCCGGCAAGCTCAATGCTGAAGCCCAGGCGCAGTTGGTGGATCAGTCCATCAAAACGTTGGGGAACGCCTGATGCCGCTGCTCAACACCATTACGACCCCCTACGCCGAAGCGTTCCTGCAGGTTGCTGACAGCCGCAAGGAAACCGACGAGGTGGTGGATCAGGCCAAGGCCGTTCTCGGCCTCTGGAATGAGTCGGCTGATTTCCGGGAAGCCATGGGCTCTCCTGTGATCGAGGTTGACGCCAAAAAGGCGGCCCTTGAGAAGCTGTTCGCTGAGCAACTCAAGCCCTCTTTCCTCAATCTGCTGAAGCTCCTGGCTGATCGCCAGCGCATCGGCATGCTCGACGCGGTGCTGGATCGCACCCTCGAGCTCTACCGCGAGCAGCGCAATATCGCTCTCGCCTCTGTCACCTCTGCCTCTGCTCTCACTGAGGAGCAACAGGCTGAGCTCAGCAAGAAGGTTCAGGCCGTGGCCGGTACCGACAAGCTGGAGATCAATCTGAGTGTCGACCCCACTTTGATCGGCGGTTTCGTCGTCAAGGTCGGCTCCAAGGTGATTGACGCCAGCCTCGCGGGTCAGGTGCGTCGCCTCGGACTGGCGCTGGCCAAGGTGAGCTAGCTCCGCACCCGAACCCCTTTCTCACCCCTCGTCCTCAACCCCAACGCCTCCCATGGTTTCCATCCGCCCCGACGAGATCAGCGCGATCCTCAAGCAACAGATCGCTGATTACGACAAGTCGGTTTCCGTCAGCAACGTCGGCACCGTGCTGCAGGTCGGCGACGGCATCGCCCGCGTCTATGGCCTCGAGCAGGTCATGGCCGGTGAGCTGATCCAGTTCGAAGACGGCACCGAAGGCATTGCTCTCAACCTCGAAGACGACAACGTCGGCGCGGTGTTGATGGGTGAGGGTCGCGGCATCCAAGAGGGCAGCACCGTCAAGGCCACCGGCAAGATCGCCTCGGTGCCCGTCGGCGACGCCATGCTCGGCCGTGTGGTGAACCCCCTGGGTCAGGCCATCGATGGCAAGGGTGATATCCCCACCAGCGAGACCCGCCTGATCGAATCGATGGCGCCTGGCATCATCCAGCGCAAGTCGGTGCATGAGCCCATGCAGACCGGCATCACCGCCATCGACGCGATGATCCCCATCGGTCGTGGCCAGCGCGAGCTGATCATTGGCGACCGCCAGACCGGCAAGACCGCCATCGCGATCGACACGATCATCAACCAGAAGGGCGAAGACGTCGTCTGCGTCTACGTCGCTGTCGGCCAGAAGGCTGCCTCTGTGGCCAACGTTGTTGAGGTGCTCCGCGAGAAGGGCGCCCTCGATTACACCGTGATCGTGGCTGCGAACGCCTCCGAGTCCGCTGCTCTGCAGTACCTGGCTCCCTACACCGGCGCAGCCATCGCTGAGTCCTTCATGTACAAGGGCAAGGCCACCCTGGTCATCTATGACGACCTGACCAAGCAGGCCCAGGCCTACCGTCAGATGTCCCTGCTGCTCCGTCGTCCCCCCGGTCGTGAGGCCTACCCCGGCGACGTGTTCTATTGCCACAGCCGCCTGCTCGAGCGCGCCGCCAAGCTGAGCGACGCCATGGGCAAGGGCTCCATGACCGCCCTGCCGATCATCGAAACCCAGGCTGGTGACGTCTCGGCGTACATCCCGACCAACGTGATCTCCATCACCGACGGTCAGGTCTTCCTGAGCTCCGACCTCTTCAACTCCGGTCTCCGCCCCGCCATCAACGTGGGTATCTCCGTGAGCCGAGTGGGTGGTGCTGCCCAGACCAAGGCCATCAAGAAGATCGCCGGTACCCTCAAGCTTGAGCTGGCTCAGTTCGATGAACTGGCCGCCTTCTCCCAGTTCGCCTCCGACCTGGATGCTGCGACTCAGCAGCAGCTGGCCCGCGGTAAGCGTCTCCGCGAGATCCTCAAGCAGCCCC
>NZ_JAFMKL010000061.1:0-10092 GCF_017852955.1 Vulcanococcus sp. DEBay_Sum22DG08_74 | reverse complement strand
GCAGGGGAACGGCGATGGGGAACAGCACGGCTCCCGCCAGCGGGGTGAAGGCAACGACGGCTTTCATTGCGGACCTGTGCTCAGAACCACTCGGCCACAGCTTGGTCGCTGGGGTTGCTGTTGTCCTCTGGTGTGCTGCGATCGAAATTCAAGGTGATATTGCGCTTCTGCTCGCCATCCGCCGCAATCGCCTCGATGGCATAGACCTGCTCGCCATCGCGGAAGGGAACTTGAACCCGGAAGGTGCCATCGCTGGAGAGGGGAACCTCCTCCCCTCCAATGCTCAGGCGGGCGGAAGGATCGGTGGCTCCGTAGACGATCAGCTCGGCATCGGCGACCAACCAGAAGGCGCGCTTGCGTTGACCGACCACGCCACTGCCGGATTCATTGCGGCCGCTGGCCCAGAGGCCGGCGCCGGAGGCGTTGAGGCCTGAGCCACTGGCGCCCTCGAGTTCATGGAAGGCCTCCGAGCCCCGTCCCATCGTCCGTCCAAAGCTGGTGGCGGTTTGGTAGAGCCGCTCGTGCAGACCGTTGTCTGGAGTGGTGGCGGGTTGGCTGGCGATCCCAGCGGCATCCACCTGGCCGAGCGGGGCCTCGAGGCTGAAGGGAACGAACTGATCGAGGATTTGTTCGCTGGGGTGGAGCGCAGGCACCCGCGCGATCGACGAATAGGCCAGGGAGATCCAGCCACCAGCGTTGACGCGGTAGCCAAGTTCGACCCGGTAGTCGCGATCACTCAGCGGCACGGGGAGGTACCACTCGGTGGCGTGGCTATCGACGGGCACTTCCTGCAGGGTGTGCGGGTGCACGCCTCCATCGCTCACCCCAGTGACATCGGCGACCCGCAGGCAGAGCTGGCTGGCTCCATCCTTGAAGGCCTGCTGGCGATCGCTTTCAGAGATTTCCCAGAAGACATAGGCCCACTGGGGATCACGCGGCAGAAAGACGACGCGCGTGATGTCGATGGTTTTGGGCGGAGGGCTGTGTTCTTGCTCGACGCTGCTGATGTCGGCCTGGCGCTCGCCGATGGCATCAACCAGTTCAGCCTTGGTTTTGCGGCTGTAGAGCGTCACGCCCAGTTCACTGGCCACCTGGCGCAGCTGGCGCAAGGTCATGCGGGCCAATGAGGTCAGGGCTTGGGTCACAGCGCTTCCGATTCCTTTCGGGATCAATGGACTTACTTTCCCCGATCCCTTGTGCAATCGGCAGTCGTGGTCAGGATCCCGTGACTGCCTCCGGTGTGGAAACACAAAAAAAGCGGCGGATGAACCGCCGCTTGAGAAGTCCTGGCCCGTGGATCAGCGGCCGAGGCTGCGGTAGGGGACTTTCGAGAGGTAATCGATGTCGGCACTGCCGCTGGCGTTGGCACCGCGCAGGGCAGGCAGGGTGCGCACCCAGGGCATGTAGTCCTGAGGGAAGCCACCGCGGCGCTGCAGGGAGCGCTCGGGCAGCTTGCGGGCGGTGCCGGTGTAAACGATTTGGGGGAACCCGAGGATGCCGCGGTAGTAGGCGTCGTAACGGGGGCTGGTGATGTTGAAGGGGGTCTCGCCCAGGTCACGGCTGCCGACCACGCGGTTGCGGTGGTAGGGAACGGTGTCGTAACCGAAGGCGTTCAGGTACTCCTCACTGTCGAGGATGTCGTCGACCATGCCCTTGACGCCGCGGGTCATCAGCACAGCGGACCAGGCGATCTCTTCAGCCTTGCCGTGGGTTTGGCGACCCAGCAGCTTTTCGACGAGGTGGCGAGCCACCTTGTAGTTGCTGTTCAGCGTGTAGAAGCTGCGGTTGAAGGTGTCCGAGAGGCACAGGGAGCGGATGAAATCGCGCACCGTGATCTGGCCGTTCCGCACCTGGCTTTCCAGGGTGAGGTCACGGTCCACCTTGAAGGCGTGGAAGAAGATTTGGCGGTAAGCCGCTTCGATCACGAAGTTCTGGTCTTCGCGGTCCATGGCCTTGTCCATGGATACGGCTTTCGGATCCTCATCCGAGCCCACACGCAGGGCGTCAACACGCGAGTTCTGCGTGGTGGGCGCGTACTTCAGAAGAGGAAGGGCCACTCGAACTTCGGCATCCGTCGGGGACGATCGTAGAAGTGTGTTCCGGGCTCAACTCCGCCGTCCCTTTCAGGGCTCACAGTCCGTAACGTTCCACACCGATTCGTTTCACCAGCCCAGCAGCGACAAGGCCGGCTCCGCACTGGTGCTTTCGGCGCTTTGGGGCTTGGCGCTGGGTTGCTCACTGCCGCTGACCTCGCAGCGGGTTTCGATGCAGAACGAGGCGTTGTTGGAGAGCCCCTCGACCGTGCTGCTGCGCACGCGGACGTTGGGGCCGGCGAAGGCAAACCGCTCCCAGACGTTCATCGTTTCGTACTCCGTGCTCAGCAGCAGTCCGTCCCGCTCATCCATCGAGAACAGAGAGCTGGCGGGGGCTTTTTCCGCGTAGCCCAGATCCCGCAACAGCAGTCCAGAGCGGCCGCGCTCGTCGGTTGGGATCAGGCCGATCACGCTTTCGCCGGTGTGGTCCTCACCGGCTTTGTCCCAGGCCATCGAGGCGCTCCAGCGCACCCAACAGCCCCCCACCAGGCCAGCCGGATCCTGGCCGTGGAGTGCGGCGATCTCGGCCAGGCGCTGGTCCGTGCGCTCCAGTTCCTCCACCACGATCAGCGAGCCTCCGGCTTCGGCGCGGCGGTGCAGCAGGTGATGGACGCTGCGCTGGGAGCGCCAGCGGCCGCAGCTCAGCTGGAAAAAGCTGAGGGCATCCTCAATCGCAAGGGTCACGGCGCTGCAGCAGATGCAGCGATGATCGCAAGCCGTAGTCGTCTCCTGCAGCCGTGCTCAGCGGAGTCCTGGCGGCCTTGGCGGGAGCCCTGTGTTGGACCCTTGCCAGCAGTCTTTGGCGGCGCTTGCCAACGGCCCTCAGCGCCAGCCAGCTCAATCTGCTTAAGAACGCTCTGGCGCTGCTGTTGCTGCTGCCGCTTTTGGGCGCGTCCGGCGTTGGCTCCCGATGGAGCGATCCCTGGGCCTTCTGGCTGCTGGTCGCCAGTGGGGTTCTCGGCATTGCCATTGGCGACAGCCTCTTCTTTGCCGCCCTGCGCCGCATCGGAACCCGGCGCACCCTGACCCTGGATGCGGGCGGTCCCGCGGTGACGGCGCTCTTGGGAATGGCGGCCCTGGCCGAGAGCCCCAGTCTTCTGCAATGGCTGGGGATTGCCCTGATCACAGCGGCCCTGGCTCTGGTGGCAGGCCGTGATGCCGGGGCGCCTCGCTCGCGGGACTGGGGCCTGGGGGTTGCGCTGGCCCTGGGGGCCTTGGCCTGCGGCAGTGGCGGAGCCGTCTTGGCCAGGGCGGCCCTGCGCTCCGGTGCGATCGATCCGCTGCAGGCGGCCGCGCTGCGCCTCTTGGCGGCAACTCTCGTCCTGCTGCCGCTGCTGCCGTCTCTGCTGCAGCGACGTCAGGGGCCGCTCCCGCAGCGGCGGCGTTGGCCCCTGGGGATCCTCGCCACCTTGCTGGGGACCAGCGCCGGGATTGCCCTGCAGCAAACCGCCCTGCAGCAGTTGCCGGGGGCGCTGGCGGTGTCACTCCTGGCGACCGCTCCGGTGATGGCGCTCCCCTTGGCCTCCCTGGAGGGGGACCGCCCCGGCTGGCGAGGCGCCCTGGCGGCCCTGATGGGCCTGGCTGGGGTCAGTTGTGTGGTGGCTTAAGCCGCGCATCGGCCTGCCGTTGTCCCCAGCGCACCAGGTCGGCGATCTCCAGCTGCAGCGCGGGTTTTCCGAGGTCGTTGCCGATGCTGGCCAGCTGGGCTGAGGCCTTGCCCAATTGCTCCACCAGAACGGGAATAAAGGTCGGGTCCACCGCCAGGTTGGGTTGCTGCTCGGCCCAGGCGCTCAGACGGGCCCCCTCCGGTAGGTCTTCCCCTTGGGCGGCCGCCTGTTGCAGGCAGCGCAGGCTATGGGCCAGCAGGCGCAGGTGATGGCGCTCGAAGGCCGGGAGCAGCGTGCTCTCGAGTTCGCTGAGGTCCGCTTCGCTCAGCACGGCGTCAGCCGGAAACCGCAGGCCTGGTTGCCCTCGAGCAGCCAGTGGACCCGATCCACTTGGCAGTCAGGGAAGGTCTGTCTGATCAGCTCCAGTTCCTGATCGCAGACGCAGGGGAATTGCTGGGCGATGGACTGAACCGAGCAGTGGAACTCGCTCAGCACCCAGCTGTCCTGGCCTGGTTCGGCGTGGAACTCGGCGACGTAACCCTCGCGCCGCCGCAGCTCCACCAAGCGCTCCAGCCGTTCCAGGACCGTGCCGGCGCCGATGTGTCTGCGGTAGTCCTCGGCCTTGTCGCTGGCCTGCCGCTCGAGCAGCTCCTCGACCATCCCGCTGGGCAGGTTGGCGGTCATCGAGCTCAGGAGGCCCAGGGCGAAATGTTCGCTGCCGTTGGGGAAGTGTCCGCGTCCATTGCTGGTCAGGCGCCAGCGGTTGCTGGGCCGACCTTGGCCCTCGCTGGTGGGACTGGCTTCCACCAAACCCTCGTCTTCTAAGGAGCGCAGATGGCGCCGCATGACTTGGACCGACACCTGAAGCGCCTCGGCGAGCTGGGCAGCCGTGAGCTCCCCCTGCCGCAACATCAGGCTGAGAGCGGCTTCGCGTGTCGGTGACTGGGCGGAGACGCTCATGTTGGAAAGCGGTCATCCACACCATGCCACGGCTAAACGGGCGCTGACGAGTGAGCCGAGAGGCCCCTCCCCCCGATTGGCACCGGCAACGCGCAACAATGACCACTCACTGCTGACGGTTCAGGCCTCTATCGTTCACTTACGAAACCCTGGCGTTTCGTAAGTTGTTGATGGACGAGCTGTCAGCCCCGCTGGGCGCCAGTCCTCGCCCGGCACGTCCGTACCAGCTTTGTCTCTGCGCTCATGTCTGCAGCCCCCTCCCCGTCAGCCAGCGACAGCCTTGAGGTGATCCGCAAGTTTGCGGAGACCTACGCCCAGCGCACGGGGACCTATTTCTGCAGCGATCCCAGCGTGACGGCTGTCGTGCTCGAGGGTCTGGCCCGTCACAAGGACGAGCTGGGCGGCGCTCTGTGCCCCTGCCGCCACTACGAAGACAAGGAGGCCGAAGTGGCGCAGGCCTTCTGGAACTGCCCTTGCGTGCCGATGCGTGAGCGCAAGGAATGCCACTGCATGCTGTTTTTGACCGAGGACAATCCCTTCCGCGGTGAGAACCAGACCATCTCGATGGAAGACGTCAAAGCCCATACGGGCGGTTGAGGCTCACCCATGAGTAACGCTCAGGCCGTTGGTGATTTAGTCAGCCAGCCGTACAAGTACGGCTTCGTCACTGACATCGAAACCGAGAAGATCGCCAAGGGCCTCAGCGAGGACGTGGTGCGTCTGATTTCCAGCAAGAAGGACGAGCCGTCTTTCCTGCTGGACTTTCGCCTGCGGGCCTATCGCCAGTGGCTCCAGATGGAGGAACCGGACTGGGCCGCTTTGGGCTACCCGCCCATCGACTACCAAGACGTCGTTTATTACGCCGCTCCCAAGCAGCAAGAGAAGAAGACCAGCCTCGATGAGGTGGATCCGAAGCTGCTGGAAACCTTTGACAAGCTTGGAATCCCCCTAAGCGAGCAAAAACGGCTGTCCAACGTCGCTGTTGACGCCGTCTTCGACAGTGTCTCGATCGCCACGACCTACAAGGAAAAGCTGGCTGAGCACGGTGTCGTCTTCTGCTCGATCAGCGAGGCCGTCAAGGAATACCCCGAGCTCATCGAGCGCTATCTGGGGACGGTGGTCCCGAGCAACGACAACTATTTCGCGGCGCTGAATTCAGCTGTCTTCAGTGACGGCTCCTTCGTCTTCATTCCCAAGGGCGTCGAATGCCCGATGGAGCTGTCGACCTATTTCCGGATCAACTCGGGAGACACCGGGCAGTTCGAGCGCACCTTGATCGTTGCGGAAGAGGGTGCCTCCGTGAGCTACCTCGAGGGTTGCACCGCCCCGATGTTCGACACCAACCAACTGCATGCGGCAGTGGTGGAACTGGTGGTGCTTGATGACGCCTCGATCAAGTACTCGACCGTTCAGAACTGGTACGCCGGTGATGAGAACGGTGTGGGCGGCATCTACAACTTCGTGACCAAGCGCGGTCAGTGCCGTGGTGCCCGCAGCAAGATCAGCTGGACCCAGGTGGAAACCGGTTCAGCGATCACCTGGAAGTACCCCAGTTGCGTGCTGCAGGGCGCCGATTCGGTGGGCGAGTTCTACTCGGTGGCCCTGACCAACAACATGCAGCAGGCCGACACCGGCACAAAGATGATCCACGTGGGCCCGCGCACCCGCTCGACGATCGTCAGCAAGGGCATCAGCGCTGGGCGCTCGTCCAACAGCTACCGCGGTCTGGTCCAGATCGGACCGAAAGCCACCGGCGCCAAGAACTACAGCCAGTGCGACTCGATGTTGATTGGCGATCAAGCCGCCGCCAACACCTATCCCTATATCCGCTCCCAGCAGCCCCAGGCCGCTGTTGAGCACGAGGCCAGCACCTGCCGTATCTCAGAAGATCAGCTCTTCTATCTGCAGAGCCGCGGCATCGGTTTTGAAGAGGCCGTCTCGATGATGGTCAGCGGCTTCTGCCGCGATGTCTTCAACCAGCTGCCGATGGAGTTCGCCGCCGAGGCGGACAAGTTGCTGGCCCTGAAGCTTGAGGGCTCAGTCGGCTAAGCCCACCGCTGACCCCGGCCCGATGCGGGCCCTTTGTTTCCCTTTCGTCTCCCTTCCCCGTGATTCGCCCTGACGCTCCAGTGCTGCTTGAGATCCGGGATCTCCACGCTCGAGTCGAGGACAAGGAGATCCTCAAGGGCGTCAACCTGACCATCCGTGCCGGCGAGATCCATGCGGTGATGGGCCGCAATGGCAGCGGTAAGAGCACCCTCTCCAAGGTCCTGGCTGGTCATCCCGCCTACACCGTCACCGGCGGCAGCGTGACCTACCGCGGCGAGAACCTGCTGGAACTGGATCCCGAGCAACGGGCCCGCACGGGCGTGTTCCTGGGCTTCCAGTACCCGGTGGAAATTCCGGGGGTGAGCAACCTGGAGTTCCTGCGGGTGGCCACCAACGCGCGCCGCGCCCAGAAGGGTGAGGAGGAGCTCGACACCTTCGCGTTTGAAGACCTCGTTCGTGAGCGTCTGCAGGTGGTCCAGATGGATCCCGCCTTCCTTGATCGCTCGGTGAACGAAGGCTTCAGCGGCGGCGAGAAAAAGCGCAACGAGATCCTCCAGATGGCCCTGCTGGATCCCCTGGTGGCGATCCTCGATGAGACGGATTCCGGCCTGGACATCGACGCCCTGCGGATCGTGGCTGGCGGCGTCAATCAGTTGGCGAGCCCCGACAACGCGACCCTGCTGATCACCCACTACCAGCGCTTGCTCGACGCCATCACCCCGGACTATGTCCACGTGATGGCGGCCGGGCGGATGCTGCGCACCGGCGGCAAAGAACTGGCCCTGGAGCTTGAAGAGCGCGGCTACGACTGGGTGGACCAGGAGCTGGCCGCCTTGGCTGCCGCGGAGGTGGCCTGATGACCGCCAGCCTCAGCGCCCCCACCCAACGGGCAGCTTGGCTGGAGCAATGGCTCTCCCAGCTCCCTGCCGCCTCGGGTGCCCTGGCGGCTGTGCAGCAGCGCGGTCGCGCTGCCCTGGCCCAGCAGGGTGTTCCCTCCTCGCGCAGTGAGGATTGGCGCTTCACCGACCTGAGCCTGCTGCAGGCGCTGCCCTTGGCGGCGGCTCAGCCTGCCCAGCCCACCCTCGCCGCTGGCGGGTCCGTGCTGCGCTTGCAGCTCGATGGCCAAAGCGATCCCCTGGCGGGGGTGACCCTGCCCGCAGGGCTTGAGGTCCTCAGCGAGGCGGAACTGGCCCAAGGGTTGGGCCACACCCTGGCGGCCACGGCTTGTCAGCAGCACTGGCCGGTGGAACTCAATCAGGCCAGCGCCACGCAGGTCCTGGCCCTTCGGGTCAAGAGCCGAGCCTCGGCGGCCCTGGAGCTGGTCAGCGCTAGCGCCGGGGGCATGCTTCCCCTGCGGATCCTGCTGGTGCTGGAGGAGAAGGCCCAGCTGGATCTCTCCCAGCTGATCGAGGCCCGGGCCGCGGGTCTGGTCAGCCTGGTGATCGAGGCCCACCTGGCCCGCAGCGCCCAGCTGCGCCATGGCCTGGTGGCCTTTGGCCAAAGCGATGCCGCCCTCTTCAGTCACATCGCCGTTGAGCAAGAGCCGGAAAGCCAGGCTGCCCTCAGCAACGTGGCTGCGGGTTGGGGACTAGCGCGGCACGAGCCGCGGTTGGTGCAGGTGCAGGGCCAGGCCCACTCGCTCCTGCGCGGTCTGCAGTTGGTGGGCGGTCAGCAGATTGCTGACACCCACAGCTTTGTCCAGTTCTCTGGCCCCGAAGGGGAGCTCGATCAGGTCCACAAGGCGGTGGCCGCCGGCCAGGGCCGCAGCGTCTTCAACGGCGCTGTGCGCGTGCCCCGGGAAGCCCAGCAGACCAACGCGGCGCAGTTGAGCCGCAACCTGCTGCTCTCAGACCGGGCCCGGATCGACACCAAACCCGAACTGGAGATCGTCGCGGATGACGTCAAGTGCGCCCATGGCGCCACGGTCAGCAGCCTGCAAACCGATGAGCTCTTCTATCTCCAGAGCCGCGGTATTGGCGCGGAGCAGGCCGCCGGCCTGCTGAAGCGCGCCTTCTGCGAAGAGGTCCTGCGCGCCCTGCCGGAGCCCGCGCGCCAGTGGTGCCCCCTGGATCAGCTGGAGCTGGAATCGGCATGAGCAGCTCCTCCTCCAGCCTGATGAGCGTTCCTGCTGTTGATTTGGCCGCCCAGACGCGGCAGGACTTCCCCCTGCTGGCCCAGACGGCCTGCTTGGGGCAGCCGTTGATTTATCTCGATCACGCCGCCACCAGCCAGAAGCCCCATCAGGTCCTGGATGCCCTGCGGCACTACTACGACCACGACAACGCCAACGTTCACCGGGGCGCGCACCAGCTCAGCGCCCGCGCCACCGAGGGCTTTGAGGGGGCTCGGGCCAAGGCTGCGGCCTTCATCGGCGCCTCCAGTCCCAACGAAATCGTCTTCACCCGCAACGCCAGTGAGGCGATCAACCTGGTCGCCCGCAGTTGGGGTGAAGCCAACCTGCGCCCGGGCGATGAGGTGCTGCTGACGGTGATGGAGCACCACAGCAACCTGGTGCCCTGGCAACTGCTGGCGGATCGCACCGGCTGCGTGCTGCGCCATGCCGGCCTGAGCGAGAGCGGTGAGCTCGACCTGGAGGACCTGCGCAGCAAGATCAGCGACCGCACGCGGCTGGTGAGCCTGGTGCAGGTCAGCAACACCCTGGGCTGCCTCAATCCGATCAGCCAGGTGGCGGCCCTGGCCCATGCCGCCGGTGCCCTGGTGCTGGTGGATGCCTGCCAGAGCCTTCCCCACCTGCCGGTCAACGTCAAGGAGCTGGACGCCGACTTTTTGGTGGGCAGCTCCCACAAGCTCTGCGGTCCCACGGGGATGGGATTCCTCTGGGGCAGGGAGGCCCTGCTGGAGGCCATGCCTCCCTTCCTCGGCGGCGGCGAGATGATCCAGGACGTCTACCTGGACCACAGCAGCTGGGCTGGGCTACCCCACAAATTTGAGGCCGGCACCCCCGCCATCGGTGAGGCGATCGGCATGGGCGCGGCCCTGGACTACCTCCAGGCCCTGGGTCTCGATCGCATCCATGCCTGGGAGCAGCAGCTCACGGCCCATCTGTTTGAGCGCCTGCAGGGCATCGATGGCCTGACAGTCCTGGGCCCCACGCCGGAGCAGCAGCCGGATCGGGCGGCCCTGGCGGCCTTCCATGTCGAGGGTGTCCACGCCAACGACATCGCTGCCCTGCTGGATTCCGCTGGCATCTGCATCCGCAGCGGCCACCACTGCACCCAGCCCCTGCATCGCCACTACGGCCTCAGTGCCTCAGCGCGGGCCAGCCTGAGCTTCACCACGACGATCGAGGAGATCGATCGCTTCGCGGAGGAACTGCAGGGAACCATCAGCTTCCTGCGCGAGCACAGCTAGGCGGGGCTGAG
>NZ_JAFMKL010000060.1:0-10209 GCF_017852955.1 Vulcanococcus sp. DEBay_Sum22DG08_74 | reverse complement strand
TTGCTCTCAGCCCATCTCCTGGCGCAGACGCTGGAGGTGGGCCATCACCACCCCCGAGTTCAGCAGTTCCCGGCAGCGTTCGAGGCCGCCTGTGAGGTTCGCCTCCAGTCCGGCCTGCCAGAGGTAGGTGCCTGCATTCCAGATCAAGGCGGTCGCGAGTTCCCCTTGCCCGCCTAGGGCGGCGGCCGCTTGGTTCCCCCAGGTCTCCAGCCCGTCCCAAAGCGGGTCGGCTCCGTAGCAACCGTTGTCGCGGGGGTGGAGAATCTGGCGCCCGTCCTCCTCTCGGGTTGGACGACCCGTCACGCAGGCCCGACTGATCGGCAGATCGGTGCTTCCCTCCAGGCCTTTGACGGTCAGCACGTTGGTTTCCCCCGCTAAGTCCAGTGCCTTCCAGGCCCGCGCTTCGGTTGGCGGGTGGACAAAGCCACTGACCAGCAGGTGCTCGCCCTGGTGCGCAGTCCAGAGCAACTCGAGGCTGGCCAGCGGTGGCCGCTTGCCGAGATCCTCGCGGTAAGGGATCAGGGTTTCGGCATCCGGGAGGTGGTCCGGTTGATGGACCAACGCCAGATCGCAAGCGTTGAGCTTGGCCTGGACCCACTCGACGCTTCGGCCGGCGAGCTGCAGGCCCAAGCAGGCGAACAGCTCCTGGGCCGTGATCCCGTATTTCACGGGGATGCGGCCGGCCCCTTGCAGCACCACGGGGAGTCCGGCACTCGAGAGCACCAGGGCGGTTAGGGGGTAGATCGGAGCGGTGCGCGTGCGCCCGTCAAAGGGCATGCCGAAGCTGATGGCTGGCTTGCCGGTTGTCAGCTGCGGGCCCCGCTTTCGGTACACATCCAGCATCCCGGTGAGCTCCTGAGGCTCAGGCCGGCGGATGCGGTGGGCGATCAGGAAGGCGCCGATTTGGGCCGGGCTAGCGGCCCCATCGAGCATCAGTTCCAGGGCGTGGGCGGCTTCCTCGCGCGTCAGTCCACTACTGGTGTGCTCGCCACTGCCGACTTTGCGGAGATAGGCCTTGAACAGCTCACGGCCATTCGGCGGGCCGTCGGTTGGGGGAGCGGCGTAGGTCAAGCCGACAGAAGAGCTCGTTCTCACTGGATTCTCCGTGCCGGCAAGGCCCGATCTGGTAGCAGCAGCTACCAAGTTGTTTCAGGCTCGGTAACAAAGGCTGCGAAGTTGATCCCCATCTGCAGCGAATCTGACATGCGAGCAGAACGCAGATTGCGCTTCATTCTGTTCACTCCTCTCATCAATTCTGGCCTGTCTCCATGACGGTTACTCCTGTTTCAATGCCCTCGTTGGCAGCTCCCTCTCCCGCCACAATCACGGCGACGTTGATGGCGGCGAAGAAGGCCAAAGGGCTGAGCTTCGCTGATCTGGAGGCCGCCCTGGGTCGCGATGAAGTGTGGATCGCTTCGCTGTTCTACTGCCAGTCCACCGCTTCGGCTGAAGAAGCCCAAAAGCTGGCTGAACTGCTCAGCCTTGACCATGCCATTACCGAGGCACTGCAGTCGTTCCCGACCAAGGGCGGTCTGGATCCTGTGATCCCGACTGATCCGCTGATCTATCGCTTCTACGAGATCATGCAGGTGTACGGAATGCCCCTGAAGGACGTGATCCAAGAGAAGTTTGGTGATGGCATTATGAGCGCCATTGACTTCACCTTGGATGTGGACAAAGTCGAAGATCCTGCTGGTAACCGCGTGAAAGTCACCATGTGTGGCAAGTTCCTTCCTTATAAGAAATGGTGAGCTTCGGCTCCCAACGCAAAAGCCCACCAACGGTGGGCTTTTTTTGTGGCGAATTGTAGAAATGAATAGTTATGCCAAGGCCTGCTCGACCAGGGCTTGATGCCTGACCTGAGCCTTGAGTTGACGCTGCAGCGGCTCTTCTAAGGCTGTGCCAGCCAATTCGCCTCGAAGCTCCAGCAGCTGCTGGCAGCATTCCAGGCTGCCGATGCAACCGAGGGCCTGGAGTGCCGCTTCAGCGACGCGGGGCAGAGCTTCGGTGCTGATGCAGCCGCGAATGGCAGCTAAGACGCTGGGTTCGTTGCGCCGTTGCAGCAGCTTGATCGTGGCAATCACCACATCGGCGCGAAAGTCCTGCAGCAGAGGCGTCGTCAGGCGTAGGACCTCCTCGGCCGTCAGGCTGCGATTGCGGAAGGTCAGCAGGCTGAGGCCTGCCAGGCGATGGCTCTGGCCCGGGGCGCTCAGCGCTGATTCGATGATTCTGAAATCGATCAGATTGCCCCAGCAGCCGAGGGCTTCGAGCACATCGGGCTCCAGGGGTCCGGCCTCTGGCAGCCAGGCCAGGAGTTGGGTGCAGGCCTGGGGGTGATGACAGATCCCCAGGGCGCGAATGAGGGGCAGAGAAATGCCCTGCGATTGGCAGAGGGGAAGGATCAAGGCAATGGCCTCGGGTCCGGCCATCCCCAGCCGCTCAGCCAGGCTGAGGGCAAGGGTGGGATCGGAGACCCGAGGCAGCAGAGCGCTCAGTTCTTCAGGGGTGAGGGGCTGCCGCCGCCAGCGTCCGAGCCGCTCGCTCAGAGCAGCTTCCTCATGGGGCTGAAGAAGGTCAGAGGCAGGGGCGACAGCGAGTCCCATTGATCAGCGAGCCCCCAGCTCGGCGGCCAGTTCCCGCTCCAGCTTGTCGTCGTGCTCACTGGGGAGAACGTTGGGCATCTTGGTGCGGTGGGTGCTGTAGAAGAGCATCCCGATGAAGACCATCCCGCCCACGATGTTGCCGAGGGTGACGGGGATGAAGTTCCAGACGATCACCTTGCCGAAGGACACACCGGAGCCCAGCAGGGGGCCGGCGGTATGCAGGAACTGGTTCACCACGATGTGCTCCATGCCCATCGTTTGGAAGGCCGTGATCGGCAGCCAGCAGGCCAGCAGCTTGCCGGGAACGCTCTTGCTCACCAGGGCCATGGTCACGCCCAGGCAGACCAGCCAGTTGGCGACCATGCCCCGCAGGAAGGCCAGGAAGAAGCCAGTGCTGCCAAGGGCTTCGTACTTGGTGACCACATTCAGCTTGTTGAGCTTGATGATCGTGGCGGCCACAACCTGCCAGCCCTTACCGCCGTCGGCAGCGGCCAGGGGCTCAACGGTGCCGGCGCTGGTCAGGCTGGCCCACATGATCAGGGCAACAACGGCGGTGCCGATGAAGTTGCCAATCCAGACCCAGGCCCAGTTGCGGAAGGTGGCGCTCCAGCTCGCCTTGCCGGCCCAGACGCTCATGGGCAGCAGGGCGAAGTTGCCGGTGACCAGCTCCATGCCGAAGAGGACGATGCTGGCGAAGCCGAAGGGGAAGAGCAGCGAGCCCAGGAAGGGCATCTTGCTCTGGGCGGCCACGGTCAGGGCCAGGATCACGGCGAGACCGAGGATGGCTCCGGAATAGAAACCGCGGATCAGCAGGTTCTTGACGCTGACGGTTGCTTTTTTGCCGCCGGCAGCAATCATGCCGTCGACTAATTCGTTGGGTAGGACATAGTCCATCTGTGAAGCTGTCGCGCTCATGTTTTGCTCTGCAAGTGATGTGTGAGGAAGGGAATTAACCGCTAATGCGGTTCATCAAGCGAGAAATGATGTCTTGGCTGCCTTGGGGCCTGTTGACGGCAGCTTTGTCAGTGCCACTGCTGCTCAGCCAATTCACAAACCGAGAGAAGACATCTCTCTTTTGTTGCGTCGTTGATGAAGACATGCGTCCGAAGTTGAGGGTGAGACGGTGCGATCTGATTGAGGACAGGCTTCAGAAGAAAGGAGCACCTGGTCTCAAAAATGCCGGTAAATGTGTAGTGCGGACTGCGGCTTTTTACGTCCTGGGCTTGGCGCCAAACTGTTCAATGAGAACCTCTTTCAGCACCGCTTGGATTTCACTGGCGGGAACTCCTTTGCGGTGCATCTCGCCGATTTGAGGGTTGGCACCTTGGGAGCCGCCAATGGTGATGTTGTAGCCCTCGCCCATGCCGCCATCGGGCTGTTTGGTTTTGGTTCCGGTGAGACCAATGGCGCCCATGTAGGCCTGGCCGCAGGTGTTGGGGCAGCCCGTCCAGTGGATCTTCAGTTCCTCCGGAAGGACCAATTCACGATCCAGCGCTTCAGCAGCAGCGAGGGCTTGATCCTTGGTGTTGGTGAGGGCAAAGCTGCAGTAGCTGTTGCCGGTGCAGCTGACGGTGCCAGCGGCAATGTGGCTGGGGTTCAGGCTGAAGCGCTGCAGCAGTGGTTCCGTTTCAAAGGCCTGGAGTTGAGCGCTGCTGATGCCGGTAAAGATCACGTTTTGATCTTCCGTCAGGCGCACGCTGCCGTCGCCATGGCGCTCGGCAAGGGCGGCAATGTCTTGGAAGTCTTCGGCCAGCAGGCGTCCGACGGGAACATGGACACCGGCGTAGTGCAGGTCCTGCTGCTTCTGCGGGTGGATGCCGTAGTGGGAGCGGGGTTCAGCGTCGAAGACTGAACCTGGATCTGGGGTCAGCGGACCAAAGCGTTCTTCCACCATGGCCCGGAAAGCCTCCAGGCCAACCTCGTCGAGGTACAGGCGGAAGCGACCCTTAGGGCGCTTGTCCCGCTCTCCGTTGTCCCTCCAGATCTTGATCACGGCTTCGGTGATCGCGCAGATTTGATCTGGTTTGACCCAGGCGTTCAAGGGAATGGCATAGGCATTCATCTGGGAGGAGAGGATGCCGCCGATCCAGACGCCAAAGCCCATCTCGCCGTTGCGCTCAACGGGGTGGAAGGCGATGTCGTTGTGGAGCAGGAAGTTGTCGCGTGCACCAGCGACAGCCGTATTCCACTTCCGCGGAAGGTTGGAGAACTCGGGGTTGCCCTGGTGGTTGCTCGTGAGGAAGTTTTCGAGCTCCTGGGTGTACGGGCGAGTGTCGACAATCTCCAGGGGGTCAATGCCGGCAATGGGATTTCCGGTGACGTTCCTGGGGTTGTCGAAGGCCGATTGGATGGTGGTCAGGCCAACCGCTTTGAGTTGACCCAGAATCTCGGGCAGGTCCTCCAGGAGGATGCCGCGCATTTGGATGTTTTGGCGCGTGGTGATGTCGGCGCTTCCGTTGCTGCCATAGCGAGCCACGATGTTGCCGACGACCCGAAGCTGCTCTGCGGAGATCACCCCGTTGGGAACCCGCAGGCGCATCATGAACAGCCCTGGAGTTTTGGGTCTCCAGAACATTCCGTACCACTTCAGTCGCAGCTGAAGATCCGTCTCATCGACGTTCTCCCATCCAAGTTTGGCGAACGTCTCGATTTCGCTGCCGACGAGTAGGCCGTCTTTGGCCGCTTTGTTCTGCTCAATCTTATTGAGCTTTTTACCTTCGAGCCAGCTCGGTAGTGCGCTGGGTGTCTCGTTTGCGTTGGACATCGTTGGCGTCGCCACCATGGGAAATCGGTTCAGATGAAGTCAGCAACTGAGCCGTTTCCAAAACAAAGAACGACTAGTGAGAGGAATCAAATCACTCGCCCTCTGCACTGCTTTGTCGCCGTTGTTACGGATCGACGCCGTCCAAGGGGAGTGGTGAAAAGGGTGTCAACGGATACCTAAAGGGGCCCCATCTTCCGGGTTGATGGTCTCGCTCTTCGGCCCCGCGCAGCTCAGTATTGGCGTCCGATTTCGCCCAGCATTCGCGTCGCTCCACTGCGAATCATTTGCCAGACCTTGCCCATGGCGGCGAAGTCGGCATCGAGTTCGCGCCTCCATTGCGGGGTGGGCTGCATCTCCCGGTAGCGGGGGCGTCCGTAGCTGCTCTGGGGCCTGCGGCGGGAGCTGGGCAAGGGGCGGGCAGCTGGCATCGTGTTCCTATGAATCCGGTGGATGTGACTCCATCAGCAGGCCCGGGGTGCTGGCGGTGGCCGTTGCTACCGAAGCCCTCCGCTGCTGGGCAGTCGCCCTTGTTCTTGGTGGTCCACGGCCACGCCGGTGGGCAGATTCCCCAGGTCATCACTGAGCTGCTGAACGATCTCGCCCAGGCCCGTCAGGCTCCGGTTTGGTTGCAAGCCCTCACGGCTGATCCTCTGGAGCTGCCCCAGGGGCAATCGCTGCTGTTGGTGCCCCTGCTGCTGACGCCCGGCAGCCATGCCCGCAGTGATGTGCCGGGGATCCGTGATCGGCTGCGCCGAGAAGGGCATCAGGTGTGCACGCTTCCTTTCCTCGGGGCCTGGGGCCCCTGGTTGGAGCATTTGCGCGCGCTGAATGCTCCGGCTGTGTTGCACCATCCCCTTCGGCCAGGGGTGGCGGATCGCTACCTCTCGGCCCTGAGCCGCTACTTGGGGGTGCCCTGCTTAAGTGCAGACCGAAGCGCCCCGAGCGATGCGGCGGCATTGCCCTTGGCCCTTGCGCCCAATCGGATGACGGCCCACCTACGGACGGACGTCTCCCCCTGTCTGGCGCTGCTGGAGCGTCCGGCCACCCGTCAGTTCTTGTTCAACCTCCTGCTCGATCTGCCATGACCGCTGACGTTGCCGGCAAGGTGTATCTGGTGGGGGCTGGTCCCGGTGATCCCGACCTCCTGACGGTCAAGGCCCAGCGTTTGCTCAGCCAGTGCGATGCCCTGGTCTATGACTCACTGGTGCCGCGCGAGGTCTTGGCCTTGGTGCCGGACGGTGCCGAGCAGCACTTCGTTGGTAAGCGCCGGGGCCATCACTCTGTGCCCCAACCCAGCACCAATGCCGTGCTGGTGGAGATGGCCAAGCGCCATCGCTGCGTGGTGCGCCTGAAGGGTGGGGATCCCTTTCTCTTTGGTCGTGGCGGTGAGGAGGCAGCCCACCTCGAGCGTCATGGGATCGCCGTTGAGGTGGTTCCCGGGGTGACGGCTGGGATCGCCGCCCCTGCCTATGTCGGCATTCCCGTGACCCACCGCCGTGCCGGCAGTTCCGTCACCTTCGTGACCGGTCACGAGGAGATTGATAAGCGTCGTCCTGGGGTGGACTGGCGCGGCTTAGCCCGCAGCAGTGATGGCCTGGTGATCTACATGGGCCTGCACAACCTGCCCCATATCTGTGAGGAGTTGATTGCCGGCGGCCTGGACGCCTCAACCCCTGCTGCGGCGGTGCAGCAAGGCACGGTGCGGGGGCAGAAGGTGGTGGTCTCCACCTTGGGTGGTTTGGCTGCAGCCGTTCAGGAGGCGGAGCTGGCCTCCCCGTCCATCGTGGTGATTGGCGATGTCGTCAGTCAGCGCGTTGAAAGCTGCGCCCCTGAGCCGGCCCTCGTGGAGATGCCGATTCCGCTCAAATAGGGCTGAGGGCGTCCCAGGTGCAGGGTTCGCAGGGACCATCCGCGAGGTGCTCGGCGCACCTGGGCGGAGAGCCACTGCTGATCCCGTTCCTTGAGGGCTGCTCGATCGCTTAGGTCTTCGCCGCCGTAGAGCAGGTTGATGATCCGATCTGGGTCAAGCTCCAGTTCCGCCACCTCATTCCAGAGGCCTTGGCTGGCTTGGGCATCGGCCCGGCCGATCTGTGCCTCGGCGAGGGACTGGGCCAGCAAGATCACCAGGGCCTGTTCTTTGCGGGCAGAAAAGCTGTCACTGCTGATCCCGGCGCGGCCCGGGCGGTCAGTGCAGCTGCTGGAGGGGGCTGTCATCACAACCTTCCAAGGGTTGGACTAACGCTAATCAGGGTTGGTCCAGTTGCCTTTTGGTCGTTAGGCCTCGGCGCGCCAATTGGGCAGCCCGAGGGCGTCCCGTTGGCTGAAGCGCTCGCAAACGGCATAGGCCGCGGGAAGGTTGGCGACCCGCTCCCAGCTTCCGTCGCTGTCGTTGTGGTTCACGACATAGCCGCCGCCCCCGTCACGGGCGATCCGGCAGCCATCACCGGTGAGTCCGACGAGATGCAGATGGTCGCCCATGAATCCGACTGCTGACTGGGTGATTTCTAAGGCCGGTGAATGTCTCCCAGCTCTGTGTTCGTTTCCCCACGCAATCAAACGTGAGCCTTTGGAAGGCAAACAAAAAAGCGCTTCACGTTTTCTTTGGGATCGCGTCTGATTGCGCCTTGATTTCTAGGTTTTGTAGGTGAATGTGCCTAGCTCATGGCGTGCTTGAGCCGTTCGCCAGTGATCCCCGGTCGCGACCCATGTCAGCAACTGGCCATCGACAGCGGCGGCCGGTTAATTGATCTGGACCTGGGCTTCGCTCGAGACCTGCGGCAGGCGGGATCGCACAGCGAAGGGGAAAACGGCCAAGGAGAAGGCGCTGGCCAGAGCGATCTGTGTCAGTTCGCCGCCGGGAATCAGGCGATTGGAGCCGCTCAGCTCGGCAATCAGCAGCAGGCCGATTAAGTAGCCAAACCACCAACGGCCATGCGTCCCATCGAGCGGTCGGCCTTGCCATCGGTTGACTCCCGTAAAGATCAGGGCCGGAACCAGGACGAGGGCGATGGCGCCTTCAACGGCTGTGCGTCCGCACCAGAGCACAGCCCAGCTGGCGGCCATGAAGGTCAGCGGACAGACCAGTGCGGCAGCAGGAAGCGCAAAGGCGCGATGGGCAGTCGGGAGCTGCTGACGGAGGGCCAGCAGGCTGACGGGCCCAACGGCCAAGGCAATCACCAAGCAGGCGGTCAGGAAGCTCACGATCTGCTGCCAGCTGGGGCCAAGCAGCAGCATCACAACGCCAATCACCAAGCTCAGGATGAGTGCTGTGCTGGGCACGGCTTGGCGGTTGAGGTGCTCCAGCCGTCTGGGCAGCAGACGCAGGCTGCCCATCATCCAGGCCACCCGGCCGGAGAGCCCCAAGTAGGTCATGGCGGTCGCTCCCGGGGAGATCACCGCATCACTCAGCAGCAACCCCACGACCCAGCTCAGACCGAGTCCCATGGCGATCGCCGCCAGGGGGCCGCCGTGGGCGCTCAGCTGCAGCGCTCCCCAGCCTGCGCCCAGGCTGCTGTGGGGCACCGCCACGAGAAAGGCCAGCTGCAGCGCCAGATAGATGGCGATGGAGAGCCCCAGTCCAAGGCCCATGGCCAGGGGCACGGTGCGTTGGGGGTCTCTGGCTTCGCCCGCCAAATCCATGGCGGTGCGAAATCCCAGCAGGCTGAAGAGGATGCCGCCACTGCTGATGGCATGAACAATGCCGGGCAGCCAGTTCTCCCCTGCGCCGGGTGCTCCCACGGTCACCAGCAGATTGCTCCAGTCCGAAGCGCTGAGCATCAGGACGGCCGAAATCAGGAGGGGAATGACCAGCTTCCAGCTGGTCAGGGTGTCAATCCAGCGGGCCAGGGTGCGCACCCCCGCCAAGTTCACCCAGGTCATCAGCACCAGCAGCAGAGCGGCGAAGGCCATGCCCCAGGGACTGAGCACCTGGCCTTGGCCGCCATCGAGGGTGAGCCAGGGCAGGTCGCTGGCCAGGTACTCGATCATCGCCAGCACCTCAATGGTGGGAAGGGCCAGGTAGGCCACCCAGGCGCACCATCCGCCGATGAACCCGGCCAGGCGGCCATGGCTGAGCATTGGGATTTGCGCCAGGGCGCCGGAGCTGGGCACCAGTGCCCCGAGTTCGGCGAAGACCATGGCCAGGCCAAAGGCCAGCACTCCGCCCAGGAGCCAAGCGATCAGGCTCGCGGCCCCGGCGCTGCGGGCGGCATAGAAGGGTGCGAACAGCCAGCCCGAGCCGATGGTGCCGCTCACCACCGCCAGGGTCAGGCTGCGCAGGCCGAGGCTGCGCGACAGGGCCATTCGGGGTGTTTCCTGCAGTGCTTCCCATCCTGGTCAGCTCTGGCTAGAGCGAAACCAGTGATCGTTCTTTTCGATGTCGGCTTTCATGCGTGCTGGAGTCACCGCCTTGATCGGCGCTGGTGCCCTCATGGCGTCTGCCCCGGCTTTGGCCTCCTGTCAGTTCCTCGCCCCCGTGGGCGGTAATGGCCAGAGCAACATCGTCACCAAGACCATCAGCCTGGGCAGCCCCTTGCCCTTCAGCCGCCCGAACTGGAACACCGATTTCTTCGTTAACCAGCCCTACAGCAGCTACAAGCTGTTCTTCACCGCCAACTCCTCGGTGAGCGCGACGTATCCGATTCAGGCCTACCTGAAGTTCACCGATGGCTCCAATCTCCAGGTCGTCAATGACTCCTATGCCCCCAATGTCGGCACGGGCCGTCAGTGGACCGTTCGTGCTGTTCCCGGCAAAACGGTGAACCAGGTGAACTTCAAGATCGGCGCCAGCGGCGATCAGGCGGCCACGGGCTTCACCTACCGGATCTCCGTCCAGGGCTGCAA
>NZ_JAFMKL010000007.1:0-36938 GCF_017852955.1 Vulcanococcus sp. DEBay_Sum22DG08_74 | reverse complement strand
AGGGTCACAGGAGCCGCCTCAGAACTTCCAACCCACACCGAGGTTGAAACGGTATTCGTCAGTGAAGTCCTGGCTGGCAACCTCCAAACGGAGGGGACCGACGGGCGTGGTCACGATTACGCCAAGACCAGGAGAAACACCTTGTCCAGGCTTCTCCAACAGAGATCCTGGGTTGCCCGGAACATCAGCCTGACTGCCAAAGGTGGTGCCGGCGTCGATGAAAACCTCCCCGCTAATGATGCTGAAGATGGGGAATCGATATTCAATCGTGGCTTCACCAAAGCTCTTACCGACGCCGAGATCACAGTCGTAGTAACCGCGTACGGAGTTTGAGCCACCCAAGCAGAAGGCCTCATAGACGGGCATGTTGCCCAGGTTTGTTCCTACAGAAACCTGAAAAGCGAGGGCCTGTTTGCAATCTTCCTTCTGCCCGGGCTTGGGGCGGCAGCCTTTATAGAACTTCAACCAGTTCACCGGGATGTAGTGGGTTCCAGTGGCCCTGAGGCGGTTGAACGTGGGTGAATCCTGCCCAACGGAGAAAAACTGCTCAGAACCAACGCTCAAGAAATTGCCACTGGTTGGATTTCGAGGATCATTCAGCGTGTTCATCGAGGCGGCAACCCTCAGACCAACCAATTGGTTTGTCGTTGCGCCGTTTTCGCAGTTGTACGCAACGCAAATCACATTGTTGACGGTGGTTGTTCCGTTAGCAGTGAAGTTGTTGGAGGCAACGGCATAGGGCATGGCATCCCCTGCAAAGTTGATTGGCTTCACCTGCTGGGCATTCAGGCCAACGACCACACTCCACGGTGCTTTTTTGAACGGATCACCGCCGTTCAATGGTCGAGCCAAAGACGCCGTGCCGCCGATCCGCTGAATCGCGACGGCATTGCCATCCAACTGGAACCAGTTGTTGTTGTCGCCGAGCTGAGGATTTGCAGCCTTAGCTGCTGTCACCGAGGCATAGGGACCGGTCAAGACGGTGGAGTTGCTCTGATAAGCGATCGCAGTACTGGGGGCACTGAAAAAGCCTTGAGAAACATCCGAGACGGTGTAGAAGTTGCCGTTTTGCTGGCTTTGGAATACCTGGGGAACTTCCCGGCTCAGGAAAAGCTTGGTGCGGAAGGCGGTGCGGTACTTGTCACCCTTGATCCAGGGGTCAGTGAAGGACAGGTCTGCTAATCCGCCGAACTGGCCATAGGTGACGTTCAGGGCCAAATCCCAGGCGCGACCGAAGAGGTTGCTGTCCTGAAGCTGGATCTGACCAAAGATGCCCTGGCTCTGGCTGTAGCCGATACCGCCCGAGAGGGAGCCGGTGGACTGCTCCACCACACCCAGGACGATGGTGACGGCACCGGGCTCACCCGCGACCGGGCGCAGGGTCACCTTCACATCGCCGAAGAGACCGGTGCCATAGAGACGCTTGATGTCGTCTTCCAGTTGGCGGCGGTTGAAGGTGTCGCCGGCCTTGATCGAAATCTCTCGGGTGACCACCCAGGTCTTGGTTTTGCCGCGGATCGGCTGGCCCTTGTCGTTGGTGCTGTCGCCCTCCTTATTGAGGAACTGCACTTCGACGCCCGCCACGGTGCCCTCACGCACCAGCAGCTGCACCACACCCGCGGGGCTGACGCGGGTTGGACCGGTGACCCGAGCGAGGGAATAGCCCTGATCGGCGTACCACTTCTGCAGCTCAGCGATGCGGGCCTGCAGGGCGTTGAGATTCAGGGTCTTGCCGTAGTCCGCGGCAAAGATGTCAGGGATGAGGTTGTCCGGAAGCTTGGTGGTCTCGCTAACGCCCTCAAGGTCCACCTTGGTGAGCACCGGGTTCGGCACGACCGTGACCACGAGCCGGACGCCCAGGGGGCTATCGACGGGCTGAATGCGGACGTCGGAGAACCAACCGCTGGCGTAGATCGCGGACAGATCCGTCTGCAATTGAGCGCGGGTGACACGACTGCCGGGGCGGGTGGCCATCGCGTCGTACACCGCGATCTCCATCCGCTCCTGCTCCGGATGCCCCTCAGCCCCCTGGACCACCACCTCACTGATCAGCACCTGGGGCTCAGCGGGAGCCGCTGGCGCCAAGGAATCACTGGTGCTGGGGGCAAGTGATGGTCTGGAACTGGGGGTCTCAGACGCAGGCTGATCTACCGGTGCAGGGTCCTCTGGTTCCGGACTCTTGTCCTGGGCCCAGACCGGGCCAACCCCAGCGACCAGGGGCAACGTCAGTGCCAGCCCCAGGCTCCATGCGTGGTTCTTGCCGTTGCGGGTTGCAGCCATGGAACGGGGACTGGAGCGGCGAACCGCAAATTCCGCCGAACCTACTTGGCTCAGCGGGGTTCTGGACAGGCGGCTTGGACCCGTTTGAGAACCTCCCCGTAGGCCTCGACCACACCGCCGAGATCCTGACGGAAGCGATCTTTGTCCAAGATCCGCTCCTGGGCATCGCCGCTGACGTTCCTGTCCCAGAGACGGCAGGTATCGGGACTGATTTCATCGGCCACCACCAGCTGACCGTCGGTGGTGAAACCCAGTTCGATCTTGAAGTCCACCAGCTCCAGGGCGATCTCGGCAAAAAAGCGACGCAGCACCGCGTTGACGGCCATGGCCAGACGCTCCAATTCCTGGCGCTGGGGTGCCGTCAGCACCCCCAGACGCTCCAGTCGCGCATCGGTCAGCAGGGGATCGCCGTAGGCGTCGTCCTTGTAATAGAGATCCAGCAGCGGCGGATCCAAGGGGGTGCCGGGCTCGATCGGCATCTGTTTGCACAGCGAGCCAAAGGCGATGTTGCGCACCACCACTTCCACCGGAACGATCTGAACCGGCTTCACCAACATCCAGTTGGGTTCCTGCAGGGAGAGGTAGTGGGTGGCGATCCCCTCCCGCTCGAGCAACTCGAACAGCCGCGCCGAGATCTGGCAGTTCATCAACCCCTTGCCCGCCAGCTGGGCCTTTTTGAGGGCGTTGAAGGCGGTGGCGTCGTCCTTGTACTCAACCGCCACCAAATCGGTTTGATCGGTCTGGAAGACGCGCTTGGCCTTGCCTTCGTAGAGGAGAGATCCGAGGGTGTAAGCGGTCATGGTTGCGGTGCGGCGTGGCCTCCGGGATCGCGGGGGGAACGCAACTGCTGCTGCAATGCGTCGGCCCTGGCGCTTTGTCCTGAATCTTGCCGGGTGATCGCCCACTCGCTGTAGGCATCATCCAGGCGCTGGCTCAGACGGCTCAGGCGGGCGCGGGAGCGCTCCGCCACCGCGCCGGACTCGGATTCGACCAAGACGCGCTGCTGCTCCAGCAAGGCGATGGCCAGGCCCCAGGCCTGGGCCGCCGCCGCCTGATCCAGGGCGCGCTCCATCAGCTGATCGCGTTCGGCCAAGGGCAGTTGCGCAAGCAGAGCGACCGCTTGGCTGAGGCGCTCCGCCGCCACCTGACCCGGTCGTCGTCCGGCCAAGAGCAGCGCCGCCGCCTCCTGGTGGCGCTCCAGAACGATCAGGTGTTCGACGTAGAGATCCAGGGAAGGCCGCGTCAGCACGGTGCCGTCCTCATTCACCCGGACAGGAAGGGCCAGGGTCTCCAGGCGCTCGGGATCAGCCGCGGTCAACTGCTCCAACAGGCGCGCCGCCAAGTCGTGATGCAGACCAGCCATGGCGGCGCGCCAGCGCTGCACCAACCACTGCTCGCGCTCGAGACCGGGAGCCGGACCAAAACGGTTCAGCACCTCCAGGGCCGCATCGGGGGCCCGGCAGCTGAGCAGAGCATTGGCATTCACCAACACCACCGGGAAGGGCTGGGGCGGTGGGGCCACGGTCAACAACCGCTGCTGGAGCAGCTGCAAACGGGTCACAAAGTCAAAGCTGGCGGCCTCCTGGCAGGCCAGGTTGAGGGCCCGTAGGTCCCCGGTTTTCAGTAGCTCCTGAAACTCCGCTTCCGGGGTGCTCCCTTCGAGTTCTGGGGCCGAGGGTCCCTGGACCTTGGGCTTCGGCTGACCGCGAAACAGATCGCCAATGAAGGGCAACTTGGCCTCGGCGGGCAGGGCCGCAGCCAGCACCAAGGGAAGCAGCGCCAAGCCCCAAGCCCACGGCTGCCGCCGGCGCGCCCCCACCGGCGAGTAAAGAAGGAAAGGCACCGGCAGCGGTCTTCTGGGGGACAACCTAGGGGAGCTCACCGCTGTGATCACCGAACGAACCACCCGCCTCCTGCCCTCCATGACCGCGCCCGCTGCCCCGCAACACGTGCTGGTCGTCGGAGGAGGCGGACGGGAGAACGCCCTGGCCTGGGCCCTGGCCCGCAGCGCTGGCGTCCAGCAGGTCTGGGTGGCCCCAGGCAACGGCGGCACCGCTGAACTCGAGGGCTGCATCCAGCTGGCCATCAGCGAGGGCGATCAGGACGCCCTGCTGAAGACCTGCCAAGACGAAACGATTGACCTGGTCGTGGTGGGTCCCGAAGCCCCCCTGGCCGCGGGCCTCGGCGATCGCCTGCGCCAGGCTGGCTTTGCCGTCTTCGGCCCTGGAGCGGACGGCGCCCAGCTGGAGGCCAGTAAACAGTGGGCCAAGGCGCTGATGGTGGAGGCCGGCATCCCCACGGCGGGCTACTGGAAAGCCAACAGCAAAGAGGAAGCCCTCCGTGCCCTCGACGCCCAGGGCAAGCCCCTGGTGGTGAAGGCTGACGGACTGGCCGCCGGCAAGGGGGTGACCGTGGCCGAGAGCGTGGACGAAGCCCGCGCCGCCATTGAAGAGATCTTTGCTGGACGGTTTGGAGGCGAAGCCTCCTTGGTGCTGGAGGAGCGCACCCACGGCCCCGAGGTCTCGGTCTTTGCCCTCAGTGACGGCGAGCGCATGGTGCTGCTGCCCCCCGCCCAGGACCACAAACGCATTGGCGAAGGGGATGTGGGCCCCAACACCGGCGGCATGGGGGCCTATGCCCCGGCCCCACTGCTGGATCAAGCCGGTCTCGAGGAGGTCAAACGGCTCGTGCTCGATCCCACCCTGGCGGCCCTACAGGCCCGGGGGATCAGCTACCGGGGGGTGATCTATGCGGGCCTCATGCTCACCGAAACCGGTCCGAGCGTGATCGAGTTCAACTGCCGCTTCGGGGACCCCGAATGCGAGACCCTGATGCCCCTGATGGGGCCGGAGTTTGCGGCGGTCCTTCTGGCCTGCGCCACCGGCCAACTCGACACCGCCCCGGCCCTGACCATTCACGAGCAGTGCAGCGCCTGCGTGATTGCCGCAGCCCAGGGCTATCCCGGGGAGATCCGCAAGGGAGACCCCATCTCGAGCTCCGTGGAGAACGGCGCCGATCTGCAGCTGTTCCATGCCGGAACTCGCCGGGATGAAGCCGGGGTCTGCCACACCAACGGGGGCCGGGTGCTGGCGATGGTGGCCCAAGCAGGCGACTTTGATGCCGCCTTCGCCAAGGCCTACGAGGGCCTCCAGCAGGTGCACTTTGAAGGCATGACCTATCGCCGCGACATCGGCCACCAGGTCCGCAGCCACTAAGCTTCCGCCGCCGATCCCAGCACCTTGACCAGCAGCTCCACACCGCTTGCCCCTCGCCGCTGGTGGCAGAGCCTGGTGCGCTGGTGGGCGGAATTCAGCCTCCAAACCAAGCTGCTGGCGGCCGCCACCCTGGTGGTCAGCCTGGTGATGACGGCCATCACCTTCTTTGCGCTCAACGGCATCCAGGCGGATGTGCGCATGAGCGACACCCGCTTTGCCCGCGACCTGGGCCTGCTGCTCTCCGCCAACGTCACTCCGCTGGTGGCCCAGGGCAACGACCGGGAGCTGGCGGCCGTCGCCGAACGCTTCTGGAAATCCAGCCGCAGCCTTCGCTACATCTTCTTCGCCGATCCCGACGGGATCATCTACCTGGGGATCCCCATCAGCGGCACCAGCGGCAGCAGTGAGCTGCTGCTCAGCCGCAAGTTGGAACTGCCCGCCGAACTCTCCAAACGTCCGCAGAACCCACTGATCCGGCAACACCTGACCCCCGATGGTCAGGTCACCGATGTCTTCGTGCCCCTGGTTGCCGATGGGCGCTACATGGGTGTGCTGGCCCTGGGGATCAACCCCAACGAAGCCGCCCTGGCCAGTGCCGCCCTGAGCCGCGAGGTGACGGTGGCGGTGTTCATCTCAATCTGGATCCTGGTGATCCTGGGGGCCGTCTTCAACGCCCTGACCATCACCCAGCCGGTCAAGGAGCTGCTGCGGGGGGTGCGCTCCATCGCAGGGGGGGACTTCGAGGCGCGCATTGCCCTGCCCGTTGGCGGTGAACTGGGGGAACTGCTGGACGGCTTCAACGACATGGCCTCCCAGCTCGAGGCCTACAACGAGGCCAACATCGAAGAGCTCACCGCCGCCCAGGTGAAGCAGCAATCGCTGATCGCGACCATGGCCGATGGGGCCTTGCTGCTGGATTCCGAAGGGCGGGTGGTGCTGGTTAACCCCACCGCCAGGCGCCTGTTCCGCTGGGAGGGCCGCAATCTGGAGGGCACGCGCCTGATGGACGAACTGCCCGAGGGACTGAACCTCGAGTTGCAGACCCCCCTTGAGAGCCTGCTGGAGAACGACAAGGAGAGCAGCGATGTGCGCTGCAGCTTTGGCGAACCACCGCGCACCCTGCGCATCGTTCTGCAGTCCGTGCGCGATGCCAGCGGCGAAACCCTGAAGGGCATCGCCGTCACCGTCCAAGACCTCACCCGCGAGGTGGAACTCAACGCCGCCCAGAGCCGTTTCATCAGCAACGTCTCCCATGAGCTGCGCACGCCGCTCTTCAACATCAAGAGCTACGTCGAGACCCTCCACGACATGGGCGAGCAGCTCAGCGAGGAGGACCGGAGGGACTTTCTGGCGATCGCCAACTCCGAGACCGACCGCCTCACCCGCCTCGTCAATGACGTCCTCGATCTCTCCCGACTGGAGAGCGATCGGGCCTGGTCGATGGAAGCGGTGGAGCTGGGCCCGGCGATGGAGCAAACCCTGCGCAATTACAAGCTGAACGCCAAGGAAAAAGGCGTCGAGCTCGACCTTCATGTCACCGACGAGCTGCCCCGGGTTCGCGGCAACTGGGACCTGCTGCTGCAGGTGCTCGACAACCTGGTGGGCAACGGCCTGAAGTTCACCGCCGCCGGGGGCCGCCTGAGCCTGTGGGCCTACCCCTGGCCTGACATCTGCAGAATTGACCCCAGCACGGCGGCCAACCCGGACAACCCCGCCTGCGAGCTGACCGCGCCGCTGCCGAAGCTACGGGTGGAAATCTCCGATACCGGTTCAGGCATCTCCCGCGAAGACCAGGAGAAGATCTTCGATCGCTTCTACCGGGTCGAGAACGCTGTTCACACCGAAGTGGGAACTGGTCTGGGGCTTTCCATCGTGCGGGGCATCCTGGAGAAGCACGGGGCCACCGTTCGCATGGTGAGCGAACTCAATGTGGGCACCACCTTCTGGTTTGACCTGCCCCTCGAAGACGCTGACGACACGGAACTGCGCCTGCAGGCCGAACGGCGAAGCAGCAGCAATTTGGGTGACGGGATCTAGAACTGGCCCTCGCCAACCCCCTTCACGATGCGTGAGAGCTCGCTGCGCTCATCGTGGTCAATGCGGTGCGGCACACCACTAATAATCCGCTCGAAGTTGGAGAAGGAGTCCTTAATTTCAGGGCCGTTGCTCGTAATGATGTATTCACGGATTCCCTTGTCGTGCCAGGAACCACGCATCTTGAAGACGTTCAGAGCGCGGGCCATCTCACCACGGATCTCGACGTACTGAAGCAGCAGGATCGTGTCGGTAATCGTCGAGATATGGGAGTCGGTAATCGAGTGACTTCCCATGAATTCCTCGGAGGTATTCGTAAAGAAGCCCGCGATTTCTTCCTGCTTGGCGTAACCGGTCACGCCGATCACAAACTGACGGAAGGCGTTATGACTCACGCCCCGCGCCAGGGCCGAGAGGGAGTCGATCGCCATCCGCGATGGCTTGAACTGGCTGATTTCGGTCTTGATGATTTGGAGGTGATCCTCTAGGCCCGTTGATTCGGGATAGGCACAAATAATTTTGAGCAGCCCCTGGCGCTCCATCTCCTCGAAATCCAACCCCCAACTGGTGGCATTGCGCAGCAGCTGGGCCCGGGATTCCTCATAGGCAAAGAGGATGGCCCGCTCCTTGTTGGCGCAGGCGTTCTCCACAAACTTGCTGACCAGCAGGGTCTTACCGGTCCCTGTCGCACCGGTGGCCAGGATGATCGAATCCTTGAAGAAGCCGCCGCCGCACATCTCATCGAGACGGGGGACACCCGAGCTCACGCGGACATTGGAGCTGCGCTGGGTCAGGCGCATGGCCCCCAGCGGGAAGATGCTGATGCCGTGGGAGCCCATGGTGAAGGGGAACTCCCCTTTCATGTGGGTGGTACCGCGCAACTTCAGGATTTCCACCGTCCGCCTGCGGCGCTCCCCCTCCAAGACATTGCGGAGGATCACCACGTTGTCGCTGACGAATTCCTCCACCCCGTAGCGGGCGATGGGACCGTATTCATCAATCCGCTCGGTGGTCATCACCGTGGTGACGCCGATCTCCTTCAGGCGGGCAATCAAGCGGAAGATCTCCCGGCGCACGACCGAGACCGCGTCGTACTGCTGAAAAACGGCCGTGATCGAATCGATCGCCACACGCCGAGCCTTGTACTTACGGATCGCGTAGTTAATTCGCTCGATCAGACCTGACAGATCGAAGCTGCCAGCGACATCTTGCCCTTCCGGATCAGGGGAGGCATCCAAAATGAACAGCTTGTCCTGCTCCACCATTTCCTGGAGATTCCAGCCAAAGCTGGCCGCATTGCGGAGAATATCGAGCGGCGACTCTTCAAAGGTGACGAAAATCCCGGGCTCGTCAAACTGACGAATGCCGTTGTAGAGAAAGTTCAGCGAGAACACGGTTTTACCCGTGCCCGATGTCCCACTGATCAGGGTGGAGCGCCCAATGGGGAGACCGCCCTGGCAAACGTCGTCAAACCCCTCAATCCCCGTCGGCAGCTTCTGGAGCGAGCCGAGGTGATTCGACTGTGGGCTGGGGTCCTGCATGGGGAGGATGGTCCTGTCAGAAATCTAGTTCGTTTTCATGGCTATGGCAGCCACTCTTGTGAAGGAAACGTTGGTTTTCACACAAGATCACCCACCGCATCCTGGTCCAACAAGGACTCGGACAAGGCCTCATCGCTGAGCTCCTCAAACAAGAGATCCAAACCAATCAAAACCCTCTCCCGGTCTGAGAGATCACCAATGATTCGACGCACCGGTGGCGGGAGGATCTTGGCGAGGGTGGGCGTCGCCAGGATCTTGTCTTCTTCAGCGAGCTGAGGATTCTTCAGAACATCAATCACTTTCAGGGCATACACACCCTGAAATTCCGTATCGAGGATATTCCGCAAGGTCTTTAATGCGCGCATCGAGTTGGGCGTATTTCCCGCCACATAGAGCTTCAAGATGTAGGTCTTGCGTGGACTCATCGGAATCACCTCCTTAAGACAAATGGAACGAGTAAGAACTAACCAACGGCCTCACCAGGCGGTGGTTCCGCCAAGGGGAGATCCGGGGGAATGGAACGCCGGTACATCTCACACAAATGGGCCATCACATCCAAAAGCGCAAGGCGGTAATCCTGAAGAAAATCGTTTTTATGGCCTTCAAGCCGCAGTTGCTTCCAGAAGGAATCCATCAGATCCACGTGGATCTCAACAACGCTGTTGACCGGGAGATCGCAAAAGAAGGCGCTGTGGACAAAGCTCTCGATCGCCTGGTTGGCCGCCGCAGGATCCTTGAAGTAACTGATCAGGATGTCGCGGTAGCCCCGCTGCAACGACTGGCGCAACTCGCCGTGGTCAGGCTCCGGGAGATTGCGCAAAAACAGGGACGGATCCCGCTTGTAGAAGACCCCCAGGTAGCCCAGGCGCCCCTGAAGTCGATTGGGTAGCCGCCAGGACAGCGGTGTCGAGGCCGACTCACTGCCCGACTCCGATTGGGCGGACAGTCCCTTGCGCAGGAAGCGCGAAACCGCAGCATCCAGGCTGTAGACAACCTGCTCAAGCTGGTCCTGGGGCAGATGCACCTCCGCCTCGTGGTAATCGACGCGGCCGTTGACTTCCCCCACCACAACCGCCGGCAGAAGCACCCCTTGCTGACGCAACCCTTGGAGGGCCTCTGGGGGCGTGACACCCTGCTGCAGCAGCACCACATCAAAGGCATCCCGCCGCTGCAGCAATTCAGCGATCGGATCGGGAAGGGAGCCCAGGTCCTCCAGGCAGTAGCGCTCACCCTTCAGCCAGCTGGTGGCAGCCTTGACCAGACGAGGGTCCGACAACAGCGAAGCAATAGTGAGCGCCGGCTGGGTCATGGCCCTGAGTTGGAGCCCTGGCAAGTGACCTCAGTGTTGACGGGAGTGCCCTCGAGCGGTGAAACTCGTTGTTTGTCTTCCAATTGCCGTGGCAGGCCGCAATGACGGCGTCCTTCCGTCAGCCTGACCACGCCCCTTCTGTCATGAGTACTGATTCGCAAACCGGCCCCTACGCCATCGTTGAGACCTCGGGCACCCAGGTCTGGGTTCAGCCCAACCGCTACTACGACCTCAACCGGATCCACGCCGAGGTCGACAGCACCCTCACCCTCGAGAACGTGCTGCTGGTGAACGACGGCAAGGCCGCCAACGTGGGTCAGCCCTACGTCAAAGGGGCCACCGTTGAGCTGCAGGTGATGGCTCACCGCCGCGGCCAGAAGATCATCGTCTACAAGATGCGCCCTAAGAAGAAGACCCGCCGTAAGAACGGTCACCGTCAGGAGCTCACCCGCGTGATGGTCAAGTCCATCAGCGTCGGCGGCAAAGCACTGGCCTGAACCTCCAGATCCTTCACCTGAACTCCTGAGCTTCCTCCCCCATGGCCCACAAGAAAGGCACCGGCTCAACCCGTAACGGCCGCGACTCCAACGCCAAGCGTCTTGGCGTGAAGCGCTACGGCGGTGAATCCGTCAGCGCCGGTTCGATCCTGATCCGCCAGCGCGGCACCTCTGTGCTCCCCGGCAACAACGTCGGCCGCGGTGCTGACGACACCCTCTTCGCCCTGGTCGACGGTGTGGTCAGCTTCGACACCATCAAGCGCGGTCTGCGCACCCGCAAGCGCATCAACGTGGCCCTCGGCTGAAGCCCAGCACCACGGTTGATTGAGCCGGCACCCAGGTGCCGGCTTTTTTGTGGCCCGGCCTCAGGCCAGGCGGTAGGCGCGGGTGGTGATCAGATAGGGATGGAACACCTCGAGGAAGCGAGCCTGGAGGGTGCGGAAGAAGCGCTCCACCAGGGCCGGATCATCGAAGTGGAAGGGATACTCGCCGTTGAACCCCTGGAAGAAATACCAATTCAGGAGGGCGATCGCCTCCGGTCCCATCCGCTGAGCGAACTGCTCGAGCTGCGCCGAAGGATCGTTGAGGTGCTCAAGCACGTCCAGGCACACCACCGTGTCAAACCGCTCGGGCAGGGCGGCGTCGCCGAGGTCGCGGAAACAACGCAGCTTGTGGGCCAAGCCAAAGCGCTCCGCCCGCTCCGTCACGAAAGCGCGGTTGGCGGGGTTGAGGTCGACGAACCAGACCGACTCGACCTCAGGCAGGGCCGCCGCCGCCAGGGCATGGGTGCCAATCCCGCCGCCGAAGTCGAGGACCTGCCCCTTGGCAAACATGGCCTGCAAGCGCAGGGTGTCCGCGATGTAATCCGCACTGCTCAGGTGCCAAGCCGCGAGCTCCAGCAGATGGGCATGGCCCACCTCGTTCTCGTAGAAGCTCCCCGCCTGCTCGGGATCAAAGGCCCCAGGGTGGGCAGCGGCCAGGGCCTCGGTCGCCATCGGCAACTGCTGCTCCAGCTCCGCTGCCGTGAGCTGGAGATGGGACGCCAGATGCTGGCGTAGATCAAATCCCCCGGAGAGAAAGTGATCGAGGGAGAGAGCGGCGGTGACGGTCATGGCTGATCACCGTAGAGGTCGCTGCTCAGGTCCCAACTCCGCCCCAGCCCCGGGAACCATCAACCAGCGGCGCAGCCAGGCCGTCAGCCAATAGAAGGGCAGGGTGTCCAGTAAGGCCGCCAGGGCCTTGAACAGGTAGCCACTGGCAATGAAGCTCAGCAGTTGAGGTGCCACCGGAAGATCCGCGCGCACCGGAAGGACGTGGGCGGCGTAGTGGCTGATCAGCACCACCGCCGTCGTATCCACCAACTGGCTGACCAGGGTCGAGCCGTTGTTGCGCAACCAAAGCGCCCGACCACCGGTGCGCCGCTTCCAGAAATGAAACAGGCGGACATCGGTGAACTGGGCCGCCATGTAGGCCGCCATTGACGCTCCGATCGCACCAAAGGCCAAGCCCTGAACGGCAAAAAACGTCTCCTCCGGGGCCCCCGGCAGACCCGGCAACACACCGCCGAGCCAGAGCACCAGGACGATCCAACCGTTCAACAGCAAGCCCACCCAGACCAACTGATTGGCCCGCTGCTCGCCCCAGATCTCACTGATCAGGTCCGTGCAGAGGAAGGTCACCGGATAGGGGAGGGCTCCAACCGCCACCACCACCGGCCATGAGCCGATCTGACCGAGCTGCAGGAAGCGGGTCAGGCCAAGGATGTTCAACATCCCCATCGTTCCAAGGAACAGACCCGAGAGGACGAGAAAGGCCAGCTCCCGCCGCTGTTGCAGCGCCTCATCCACGGGCATTGGGGGGCCTCAGCTGTGCCACACGGTGGCACCATTGCGGCGTGCTCGCCTCAATCCAGCGTTGACCTGCGGCTTTCTCGTACTGGACAAGCCCGCAGGGATGAGCTCCCACAGCTGTGTCTCAAGGATTCGCAGGGCCTACGGGCTCAAACGGGTGGGGCATGGAGGAACGTTGGATCCCGCGGTCACCGGCGTGCTGCCCATTGCCCTGGGGCCCGCCACCCGGCTGCTCCCCTATCTGGAGAGCGACAAGACCTATCGGGGGGTCATCCAACTGGGGGTCACAACCGACAGCGATGACCTGGAGGGCCAGGTCCTGGAGCAGCGCCCCCTGCCCAACCTCAGCCCAGAGGCCATCGGCGAGGCGCTCGCCCCATTTCGCGGGGCGATTCAACAGCGACCTCCGGCGGTCTCAGCGGTCCACGTCAATGGAGAGCGCGCCTACAAATTGGCCCGCGCCGGCCAGTGCCCTGAGCTGCCTCCCCGCCCGGTAACGATTCACCGCTTGGAGCTGCTGGGCTGGGATCCAACCCAAGGGCAGATCGACCTGGAGGTGCACTGCAGCTCTGGCACCTACATCCGCTCCCTGGCCCGAGACCTCGGCGAGGCCCTGGGCTGCGGTGGCAGCCTGGCGCGCCTGCGGCGAACCCAAGCCCTGGGCTTTGACCTGGCGCAAAGCGTCACCCTGGAGCAACTGGAGGGGGAACCTCCCGCACTGCTCAACCCCCTGGAGGTCCTGCGCCACCTCCCCCTACACCGGCTGGACGAGGAGGGGCTCGCGGGCTGGCGCTGCGGGCGCCTGCAGGACTGTGACCCCAGTTGGGCACTCGAGGACGCCGTTGTGGTCGTGAATCCAGATGGCAACCTGGCGGGCATGGCCCGGGTCGCCTCCCCTGGGCAACTCCAACCCAAGCTCGTGCTCGACGCCGCGGGCTAGTTCACTCGGAAATCACGCATGGCCGGCCACAGCCGATGGGCCCAAATCAAACGCACCAAGGCCGTGGTGGATGCCAAGCGCGGAGCGGTCTTCACGCGGCTGGGACGGGAAATCATGGTGGCGGCCCGGGCCGGCGCAGACCCCGCGGGCAATTTCCAACTGCGCACCGCCATTGAGAAGGCCAAGGCGGCGCGGGTGCCCAACGCCAACATCGAGCGGGCCATCGCCAAGGGCTCCGGGCAGGGGGGAAGCGGAGCCGATCAATTTGAAGAGGTGCGCTACGAGGGCTATGGGCCCGGGGGCGTGGCGGTGCTGATCGAATCGCTCACGGACAACCGCAACCGCTCGGCGGCGGAGATTCGGCTGGCCTTCAACAAAAACGGCGGCAACCTCGGGGAGACCGGCTGCGTCGGGTACCTCTTCGAGCACCGCAGCGTCGTGCGCCTCAGCCAAGCCGGCCTGCAGGACGAGGTCCTGCTGGAGCAGCTGCTCAACCTTGAGGAGCCGGTGCTGAGCTACGAGATCGATGCCGACGGCGCAGACATCCTCGGCACGTTTGAACAACTGGAATCGCTGCAGGACAGCCTGCGCAGTGCCGGCCTGCCCGTGAGCAGCTGGGAACACCGTTGGATTGCCCAAACCCCCTGCCAACTGGAGGATCCCGAGACCCTCGCCGGCTGCCTGAAGCTGCTCGATGCCCTCGAAGAGCTGGACGACGTACGGACGGTCACCTCCAACCTGGAGGCGGACGAAGCCCTGATGGACGCGGCCCTCAGCTGAGGGCAGAGGCCGCCTCCGGGTCCGCCACCACCTCCAACTGGGGATGGCGCTGCAACCAACTGGCGGGAACCTGCTCGCAGGGCGGCTCCTGCAGGGAGCGCCGCAGGATCTCGGCCTTGGCCGCGCCGGTCACCACCAACAGCAGGGAACGGGCCCCGAGGATCTCAGCCGTCCCCAGGGTGATGGCTTGATCGGGGACGGATCCCGGGTCTCCGCCGAAGTCCGCGGCGTTCTGCTCCCGGGTGGCCTGGCTCAAGGCCAAGGCCCGGCAGGGCTGCTCTGGGCCGCAGGGGGGCTCGTTGAAGCCCACATGGCCATTGCTGCCGAGGCCCAGCAGTTGCAGCCCAATGCCCCCGGCCCCCTGGAGCTCCTGGCGGTATCGCCGGGCCTCCTGCTGCGGATCAGCCGCCAGACCATTGGGAATCCGCAGGGCCCCAGGGGGGAGCTGCAGCGGTGCCCCCAGCTGAGCCTGCATAAACGCGGCAAAGGAGCGCGGGTCCTGCGCACCCAGGCCGACGTATTCATCGAGGTTGAAGCTGCACCATCCCGCCAAGAGCCGCTGACGCTCCTCGGCGGGTAACTGGCGCCACTGCCGCACGAAGGCGCCGTAGACCGGCCGCATCGTCCGGCCCGTGGCCAGGCCCAGGTTGCCCCCGGAGCGCAGTGCCTCCAGCAGACGACTAGCCACCAACTCCGCCACGGCGCCGCCATCGGCAGCCCGCGTCAGGGTCATCAGCTGAGTGCTCACAAACGGGGGGCCATCGCCTGCCATGCCTCCGGCTTTAAGCCTGGCTGAGGTCTGGCCCGTTGCGCCAGGGCCCCATAGGACTCCAGCTGCACGCCGCGGTAGTAGTGGCGCAGGATCGCCTCAAAACTCTCGCCCCGCTGGGCCAAAGCCAGGGCCCCCCACTGGCTCATGCCGATGCCGTGGCCATAGCCGCGGCCGACGGCCACCAGCTGAACAGCCGCCCCCGGCAGTGGACGGGCCTGGGGCAGGGAGAAGGCCGGCAGCGGCGGCGGTGGTGCCGGCCAACCCAGGGGGGCATGACTGGCCGTCAAGCCGAACGGCTCAACGCTGGAGGTCTTGGTCGGGGCCAACTCAAAGCGAACCCAGGTGCTGCGCAGGCCCAGGCGGCTCCGGAGTTGGGCACCGCTCAGCAGCACCTGCTGGCCAGCGCGACCGACTGCACGCGCCTGCTTGACCCGGCCGGTGGGGGTTCTGGACAGGACCTCAATCGCCAGGACCTGATCGAGCTCGGGGAACGCCCGGCGCAACAGGGGCCCATCGAGGGGCTTGCTCCACTGGTGCACCGGCGAGGCATGGTCGAAGTCGGGGACACTGACCAGATAGGGCAGATGGCGGGTCCAGAGGTCCCCGCTGCTCTCGGTTGCTCCACCGCTGCTGCTGTGGAAGACCGCATCAATCAGGGCGTCGCCAAAGGTCAGGACCAGACCGCGGGTCTGGTTGACCGCCCCCCAGGTGCTGGCGGTTTCCGCCTCCACCCCCTTGTAGACCTGGCTGGCCACGGTGGCCTTGAGGTCGAAGGCCGCAGCCGGCTTGCGCGCCTTCAGTGCGTAGGTGCGGGCTGCCACCGCCTGGGCCTTCAGGGCCGCCTCGGGCCAACTGGCTGGCATCTCACTGCCGACCACGCTGGGGAGATAGGTCTCCACGGGCACGTGGTTGACCACCTGCAGCTGGCCCCCCTGACGCCGCAGCTGCAGGCGGCCGCGGTAGTGACGCGCTCCAAGCCAGAGGCCTGGATCACGATCCGGCCCCTGGGCTTCAGGCACCGCCTCGAACCACAGCTCCTTCTGCTGGCGCTGCGCCTCAAAACGCAGCTCAGCCCCGGACGGCTCCAGTCCCAGCTGCTGACCGCGCTCATCCAGGACCCGCAGGCCACCCGAGGGTGAAGCGGCCCTAAGGCGCAGGCTGGGGGCCTCCAGCACCAACACCCGCAACCAGGGCTCCGCCGCGCGCAATGGGGCCACGACCATCGCCACGCAGATCCCCGCAACCAGGGCGGCGAGTTGGGGATGGGTGCGCCGCGGCATCGACCCCAAGGGGAAAGGCAGGCCATTGTGACCAGCCCGGGCGAGCCGTGCCAGCCCCGCCGTGGCACGATCGATCCAGAGAGACCGGGGAGAACACCGGCCGTGCAGGTCACCTTCCTCGGCACCAGCTCGGGAGTCCCTACGCGAGCCCGCAATGTGTCAGCGGTGGCCCTGCGCCTGCCGCAGCGGGCGGAGATCTGGCTGTTTGATTGCGGCGAGGGCACCCAGCATCAGTTCCTGCGCAGTGAGCTGCGGGTCAGCCAGCTGCGTCGGGTGTTCATCACCCACATGCACGGCGACCACACCTTTGGCCTGCCGGGCCTGCTGGCCAGCCTCGGGCTGGCCGGGACCTGCAGCGGCATCGACCTCTACGGACCGGATCCCCTGCGGGACTACCTCGAGGGGGTGATGCGCACCTCCTCCATGCGCATTGGCTATCCCCTGCGCAGCCATCGGGTCAAAGAGGCAGCCCGCACTGGAGCGCTGCTGCTGGATGACGACGACATCACCGTGCGCTGCACCGCGCTGATCCACCGGGTGCCGGCCTTCGCCTACCGGGTGGAGCAGAAGCCCCGCCCTGGGCGCTTTGACGTGGAACAGGCCAAAGCCCTGGGAATCCCCCCTGGGCCGATCTACGCCGAGCTCAAGGCCGGCCGCAGCGTCACCCTGGAGGACGGCCGGATCATCAACGGGGAAGCCCTCTGCGGCCCCGACCGTCCGGGTTGCAGCGTCGTCTACTGCACCGACACCGTCTTCAGCGAAGCGGCCGTGGAGCTGGCCGCCGGCGCCGACCTGCTGATCCACGAGAGCACCTTCGCCCATGCCGAGGCCGAAATGGCCTTCGCCAAACAGCACTCCACCAGCACCATGGCCGCCCAAACCGCCCTGGCGGCTGGGGTCAAGCAGCTCGCCCTGACCCACCTCAGCCCGCGCTACGTGCCCGGCAATCCCGTCACCCCAGATGACCTCTTGGCGGAGGCCCAGGCGATCTTCCCCAACACGCTGCTGGCGAAGGATTTCCTAACCCTCGAGGTCGCCGCCCAGGAGCCCTAGGCCTGCAACAGTTCGTGAGTGCCTTGGCCGCGGTCAACCAGCGGGCCCGCCAGCCGTGATACAAGGACTCAGGCGCGTTTTAAACGCCACGTCGCCGGCTTTTTCGATGGCCTCTGTTTTCTCCTCTGCACTCCGGTCCTTGGCCCGGCTGATGCTTCTGCCCCTGGCTCTGCTGGTGGGTCTTGCCGGCCCTGCCCAGGCCGCCCAGTGGACTGCTGAGCAGCTCACCGTGCCCGCTGATGCCGCAGGCACAACCGTGACCTTCAGCGAGCAGGAAGTCAACGCAGGTCGTAAGACCTTCAACAACAGCTGCGGCGTCTGCCACGCCGGCGGCATCACCAAGACCAACCACAACGTTGGCCTCGACCCCGAGACCCTGGCCCTGGCCACCCCGGCCCGTGACAACGTTGAGGCCCTGGTCGACTACATGAAGGACCCGACCAGCTACGACGGCGAATACAGCATTGCCGACGTGCACCCCAGCATCCGCAGCAGCGACGTCTTCGTGCAGATGCGGAACATGAACGACGAAGACCTGCGCCTGATGGCCGGCTTCATCCTGACCGCTCCGAAAGTGCTTGGTCCCCAGTGGGGCGGCGGCAAGATCTACTTCTGATCTCGCTTCAACCTCAACGACTGCAAAGCCCCGCCATCACGGCGGGGCTTTTTTTATGCCCCAGATCAGGCCGCCTCCGGCGGCGTGAGGTTGCTGGGATCGCAGGAGGTGGGCTGCTTGCTGTACCACCACTCCTGCAGGGGCGCACTGAGGCGCTGGGAGAAAAGCGTCAGCACGGTCTGGGTGGGCCTGGAACCCGGCTGCAGCAGCTCCACCGCATAGGAGGGGCACCGGCGGGCCGCCAGGTCAGGGACGAAGCGCTTGCCCACACGACGCCAGCTGGGCTCCTTGCTGCGCCAGGAGAGCCGGCAGCAGGGCCAGGGCAGCTCCTCACGGTCAAACAGCCGGCAGCAGGGGCCAACCACCCGAAAGCTGTACTGCGCACCAGGACTGGTGTGCTCGCTACCTGGCGCATACACCTCTTGCACCTGAGGAAGGGTTGAACCCGAGGCTGAGGCAGTCACAACGGCAGGCGGGGACTAAAGACAAAAAAACCACCCCGGGGGGTGGTTCTGAAAGCACAAAGAGACGGGGCGTGAACGGGCACGCCCCGGGTCGAGCTCAGTACAGCTCTTCTTCGGCGTGGGTCTTGATGGTGCAGTCGCTGGTGGGGTAAGCCACGCAGGTCAGAACGAAGCCAGCTTCGATCTGGTCGTCGTCGAGGAAGCTCTGGTCGGACTGGTCGACGGTGCCAGCGGTGATCTTGCCGGCGCAGGTGCTGCAAGCACCAGCACGGCAGGAGTAGGGGAGATCGATGCCCTGCTCTTCAGCGGCGTCGAGGATGTACTGGTCGTCGGGAACCTCGATGGTCTTGTTGAGGCCCTCTGCCTCGCTGATGAGGGTGACCTTGTAGGAAGCCATGAAAGGAATGGGGCTCACAGGCTCCTGGACAAAACACCCAGGCCCTGTAGGACGGACCCTTCCTACATCCGACAAGGGCAGTTCCTGGGGTTTCGAGGGGATCTCAAGGCGAAGCCCAATGGGAAGCATGGGCACACATCAGCGTGACTTATGCAACAAGCCACGGTTTCGGATTTTTGTCAGGAGCGCCTGATGGTCATCAGTCCCCACTGACTCTGCTGGGCGCTGAGCTCAGCGCTCCAGCCCTGCTCCGCCAGAACCTGCTGCAAGCGGGGGGCCTGACTGACCAGCAGTCCACTGAGCAGGCCCAGGCCCTCGGGGGCCAGAACGGTGTCAAAGGCTGGACAGAGGGCCTCGATCACCGGGGCCAGGATGTTGCAGAGCAGCAGGTCAGCAGGACGCCCCTCCAGCAGCTCCGCCAGGCGTTCAATTGAGCCCAGGTCCACCTGGAACTGCTCGGCAAACCCACTCACCACGGCGTTGTCTCGGGTGGCGCGCACCGCCAGGGAGTCCGTGTCGACTGCAGCCACGCTGCCGGCGCCCTCGAGCAGGGAGGCAATGCCCAAGATCCCGCTGCCGCAGCCCAGGTCAGCCACACGAATGGGCCCCAAGCTTCCGCCGCGCTCATCCGCCAGCTGCTCGATCGCCTCGAGGCAGAGCCTTGTTGTGGGATGGCTGCCGGTGCCAAAGGCACTGCCGGGGTCCATCCGGATCACCTGGCGGTGGGCGTGCTCGGGGGGCAGCTCCAGCCAGGCGGGAAGGATCAACAGGCGCTCACCGACGGGATCGGGTTCCCAGTGCTGCTTCCAGCTCAGGCTCCAGTCCTCGTCGTCCTGCTCAAACCAGTGGATGGTCGGCAGGGTCAAGCCAAAGGTCTCGGCCAAGGGCTCCAGGGCCTGCTCCAGCTGCTGCCGTTCACTCTCCGGCCAATCGGACGCGGGCAGCCAGGCCACCAACTTCCGGTCCTGGGGCTGGTCGGGGCTATGGCGCAGAGCCACCCTGGGAATCCCCAGGGCGTTGAGCTTCCAGGTCAGCGATTCCTCGAGTTCCGGAAGCGCGAGCAGCTCAAGCCGCCACCAAGCCAAGGCCATCGGGGTCAGAGGGTGACGGGGTGCGCCTGCTGAATGCCCTCAATGGCATGGATCCCCGCCAGGAGATCGGCAGGCAGGGGGTCATCCAGGCTCAGGACCATCACGGCATCACCGCGCACGATCCGGCGGCCCACCTGCATCGAGGCGATGTTGACGTTGTGCTCGCCCAGGACCGAGCCGATGTGGCCAATGATTCCGGGCATGTCGCGGTGACGGGTGAAGAGCATGTGCTTGCTCGGGGTCACGCTCACCGGGAACTCATCGATCGTGGTCACCCGCAGCTCGCCATCGGCGAAGACCGCACCGGTGACGACATGGCTGCCGTTGGCGCCCTTGGCGGTGAGCTGCAGCGAACCACCGGCGAAGTCGCGGGCGGCGTCATCTTTGACCTCGACCACGTGGATGCCGCGCTCCTTGGCCTCCAGGCCGGCATTCACAAAGTTGATCGAATCCCCCAGGGCGGTGGAGAGCAGGCCCTTCTGGGAGGCAATCACCAGGGGCTGGGCGGGGTGGTTGGCGAATTCGCCCTGGAGACGCACCTCCAACTCACTGATCTGGCCGCCGGCCAGCTGGCTCACCAACTGACCCAGGATCTCGGCCAGCTGCAGGTGGGGCTTCAGGCGCTCCATCACCTCGGCGTTCAAGCCGGGGATGTTCACGGCACTGCGGGCGGGAAGACCGAGCAGGACATCGCGGATCTGCTCCGCCACATCCACCGCCACGTTCTCCTGGGCCTCTTCGGTGGATGCCCCCAGGTGGGGGGTCAGGATCAGCCGCTCGCTCACCTTGCGCAGGGGGCTATCGGCGGCCAGGGGCTCCTTGGCGTAGACGTCCAATGCTGCACCGGCAATGACGCCGTTCTCGACCGCCTCAGCCAGGGCCGCTTCATCGATGATTCCGCCCCGGGCGCAGTTCACGATGCGCGCGGTGGGCTTCATCGTCCGCAGCAGTTCCGCGTTCACCAGGTTTTCGGTGTCCGGGGTACGGGGGAGGTGGAGGCTGACGTAATCGGCTTCAGCGAACAGGGCCGGCAGCTCCTGCAGACGCACCTGCATCTGCTGGGCCCGCTCCGCCGAGACGAAGGGGTCGTAGGCCATCACGTCCATCCCCATCGCCTTCGCGACCCGGGCAACGTGGGAGCCGATCTTGCCCAGGCCAACCACGCCCAGCTTTTTCTTATAGAGCTCGTTTCCGACGTACTTCTTGCGGTCCCAGCCACCGGCCATGGTGCTGCCGTGGGCGTGGGGCACGTGCCGGGAGAGCGAGAGCATCAGTGCCAGGGCATGCTCGGCGGCCGCAATGGTGTTGCCCTCGGGCGAGTTCACGACGATCACGCCGCGCTTGGTGGCCGCCGGGACATCGACGTTGTCGACCCCCACACCGGCCCGGCCAATGATCCGCAGCTTGGTGGCGGCCTCGATGATGTCCGCGGTCACCGTGGTGCCCGAACGAATCATCAAGGCGTCGTAGTCGCCAATGATCGACTTCAGCTCTTCAGGCGGCAGGCCCGTTCGCACATCCACCTGGGCCACCTGAGAGAGGATGTCGATCCCTGTTTGATCGATGGGATCGGATACCAGAACCTTCGTCATGACCCGGCGGGGTGGAGCGGCCGGAGGTGAAGTGTAGAGAGGGACCTTGAAGCCGCCACAACGGCCGGCCGCAGCATGGAGAATCGGCTGGTCTGAAGCGTGACTCCGTGGGCAGCAGCGTGGTGGTGGTGCTCTCGTCGCGAAAGCGACTGCACCAACTCAAGGAACAGTTGGCCTCCCTCAGCCCTGCCCCGGTGCGTCTCGTCGCCGTGGGGACTGGAGAAACCGCGATGGCCGAGGTGGATGAGCTGAACCCCTCGATCGCCCGCAAACGGCGCCAAAAAGGGATGGCCACCTGGCTGATGCCCTTTGGTTTCTTCGCCGGCGTGACCTTCACCTTCATGACGGACCTCGACACCTTTGCCTTTGCCGGCGAGGTGGGCTCCCATCTGATCGGCGGCCTGCTGGGTTTGGGCTCAGGCCTGATGGGGAGCTACGCCGCGGCGGCCAGCGTGAGCTCCGACAGCGACGACCGCATCCGCGCCCTGCGCAATCGCCTCGAGGAGGGCAACTGGCTGCTACTGCTGGAAACCGCCACCGGCGTCGAGGTGCCCTGGACCCGGCTCAAGGAGGCCAATCCCCAGAGCGTGGTGCGGCTCGGCGACAACTAGGAGCGCGCCGATGCTGCCCCGTGATCAACTGCTGCAGGGCTGTCGCAACCCCGAGGCCATGGGGGCGCTCATCGGCCTGGCGGAGCAGGCCCTGCGCACCTGGGAACCCGTTTGGAGTGACTTCCTCGCCGCTGACCTCCTCGAGGAGGCGCAAGAGCGGCTCGGCAGCCTGACCGAGCTGACCCTCTCCAGCGACGGCGGCTGGCCCCAGGCGGAGCGCCGCAGGTTGCTGCTGCGGCGCGTGGAGATCAGCGACGCCGAGAGGCCAGAAGCCCCCCTGCAGGGGCTCGTGATCACGGGGAACTTCCTCTTTGATCCAGCCGAACCTTTGGATGTGCGCCAAGGCCTGATCCAGGCCGGAGCCCAAGCGGGGGACCTCGGCGACATCTGGATGCGGGGTGACCGCGGCGCCCAACTGATCCTGCGGCAGGAAGTCGCAGAGGCCTGGGGGGGACGAACAGCTCTGGTGCGCAGCGTGGAGATCAGCACTGAGGCCGTGGCCGTCAGCGCCCTGCAACTCCCCGCCAGCCGCACCCCGAAGCAACTCAGCAGCGTCGAAGCCTCACTGCGCCTGGATGCCGTGGCCTCTGCGGGGCTTGGGGTGTCCCGCAGCAAGATGGCCGACTGGATCCGGGCGGGGGCCGTTCGGGTGAATTGGTCCGTCATCACCAGCCCCAGCCGAGAGCTCAAGCAGGGCGACCGGGTCCGCCTCGATGGCCGAGGGGAGCTGGAGATCCTCGAGATTCAGCCCACCAAACGGGAACGCTGGCGCCTGGTGATGCAAAGACGCTGATCCACCGACTGCTAGGTTCCTCAAGCCGAAAGGCTTCTGAGGGCGATTAGCTCAGAGGTAGAGCACTACCTTGACACGGTAGGAGTCACTGGTTCGATTCCAGTATCGCCCACTTTTTAACTCGATCCCGAGCATCAAGGCCATGCCAGTGACCGTGGTTCTCGGGCTGGGCCGATCGGGTCTTGGGGCCGCACGCTTACTGGCACGGCGGGGAGCCAACGTTCTGGTGCTGGAAAGCGGCCAGGGGGCTGAGCATCAGCGCAAGGCCGAGAAGCTCCGCGGCGAAGGGATCGCGGTGGAGCTGGGCAAGCCCCTGGCACCAGAAAGTTTTGAGCCGCTCCTGGGGGACTGTGAACGGGTGATCGTCAGCCCGGGCATCCGTTGGGATCACCCGACCTTGATCTGGCTGCGGCAGCAAGGAATCCCCACCAACGGTGAGATCAGCACCGCCTGGGAAGCCAGCGGTTCGACCCCTTGGATTGGCATCACCGGGACCAACGGCAAGACCACGGTCACCCATCTGGTCGCTCACCTGCTCGAGCAGGGGGGCATCGACGCGCCGATGTGCGGCAATGTCGGCCACTCCGCCGCGGAGTTGGCCCTCGAACGCTTCTCTGACGGACAGACCCGCCCCCAGGCCCTGGTGGTGGAACTGAGCAGTTATCAAATCGAATCCGCCCCGGAGCTGGCTCCGGCCATCGGCCTCTGGACCACGCTGACTCCGGATCATCTGGAGCGGCACGGAACGCTCGAGAACTACAGAGCCATCAAACGGGGACTGCTGGAGCGCTCTGCGATCCAAGTGCTGAATGGGGATGACCCTGACCTCTGCGCGCACGCCGCCACCTGGCCGAACGCCCGCTGGATCACCGCGGCATCCCGGGAGGCGGCCCTGGCCAAAGGAATCGACCCCTGGCTTTGGATCGAGGGGAATCAGGTCATGCAGCGCAGCGGCGCCCTACTCCAAGCCAACGCCCTGGCCATGCCGGGGGCCCATAACCGCCAGAACATGCTGATGGCCCTGGCCGTGGGATTGGAGCTGGGCCTCAGCGGCTCGGCGATGGAAGCGGCCCTGCGGGCCTTCCCCGGCGTCCCCCACCGGCTCGAGCTGATCCGCAGCCTCGATGGAGTCGACTGGATCAACGACAGCAAAGCCACCAACTACGACGCCGCCGAGGTAGCCCTGCGGGCCGTCGAAGGTCCCCTCGTGGCCCTGGCCGGCGGGGAGGCCAAGCAGGGCGATGCCAGCGCCTGGATCGCGGCGCTTCAACGCAGCGCCAAGGCCGTTGTGCTCTTCGGTGCCGCCCAATCCCACTTCCAAGAGCTGCTGCTCTCCGGCGGGTACACCGGCGTGATCCAGTGCTGCGACGCGCTCCCTGAAGCGGTGGCTGCGGCACGACAGCTCAGCCAACGGGAACACTGCCGAGCTGTCCTGCTCTCACCGGCCTGCGCCAGCTTCGATCAATACCGCGACTTTGAAGCGCGAGGCGAGCATTTTCGCTCCCTGACCGAGGGCCTCTAGGGGCCTGAACAACCGCCTTACACTCGCGGCCAACGGGACGAGCAGCCTTGGCCTACTGGCTGATGAAGAGTGAGCCGGATGTCTATGGCATCCAGCATCTCCAGCGCGAGGGCACAACGCTGTGGGATGGCATTCGCAACTATCAAGCGCGCAATTTCATGCGCTCGATGTCGATCGGCGATCGCGCTTTCTTCTATCACTCCAACGCCAAACCACCGGGCATTGTCGGGATGATGGAAGTGATCGAGACCGGGATCACTGACCCCTCTCAATTCGATTCAGAGAACAAATACTTCGACCCCAAATCCAAACCGGAAGCACCCCGCTGGGACTGTGTTCGCCTGAAGTACGTCGGCACCTTTGGCGCCATGCTGAGCCTTGATGCCCTGCGGGAGCAGTTCAGCGTCGAGGAGCTGCCGGTGGTGCGCAACGGCAATCGTCTTTCGATCCTGCCGGTCCCTGATGCCAGCGCTGAGCGGCTCCTTGCCCTCCTCGGACCCCTTTGAAGCAAGCCCAGATCAAGCCGGGGCGAGCCTTGCTCGACAGCCTCAGCCAACTGAGGGCTCACCCGCGGATTGTTCTGGGATTTACCGCCAGCCTGTTTGGCCTGCATCTGTTGGGTTGGGTCTTGTTCGGCCTGGGGGAAGCCATCAGCAACGCTGGACTCTCCCTACTGATCCGGCTGATCGGGATTGCGCTGTATGCCATCAGCCTGATCTGGTTGATCGATGGCCTCACGCGAGCGGGATTGGATCTCAGTCGCGGCCTGGCCCCCAAGGCCGACGCCCTCTACCGCTGGCACGGTGCCTGCAGCTGGCACCTCACCCGGGGGGTCCTGCGCCTCACCGCCGCCCTCAGCTTGATCGTGTTGACGAGCTTTCTGAGCTGGTCCCTGCTGCTGCTGATTGCTGAGCCTCTGGCGCCCCTGCCCCTGGTGGTTGGCGTCGTCCTCGGGGGCGGACTCGCCCTCAGTCAGCTCTTCAACGCCTGCCTAGTGGTGGCGGAAGGCCTCGGAGCGACCCAAGCCTTCCGGGCAGGCTTTGTGCTGCTGGAGCAGCAAGGGCCGGGGCTGCTGGCTCTCTCGGCGGTGCTGCTGGCCATCACAGGCCTGCCCTTCATCCTGGGCCTCCTGAGTGAACTGCTCTGGGATGGCTCGGGCCTGCTGATCACCTGCGCGGTGGTGGTGCCATCCCTCTGCCTGATGGCCACGACCGTGACCAACAGCTATGTCCAATGGCGCCGGATCAGGCGAGGGGCTCGCTGAAGCGCGATTGCTGCGGGAAGAGGTTCGCCAGATAGCAACGGGTGATCTCACGGGTCTGCACGCCGTTCTGGACCAGAAAGCCGGCCAGGGCCGCCTGGAAGAGGCGGTATTGGTCCCAGTTGGGGTGGGCCTCAATGAAGCCCTGCATGGACTGAAGCAGGGGCTCGGGAACCTCAGCGCACATGCTCACCGTGCCAGTTGCTTCCATGCCGTTCCTGCGGTCGATGAGCACTAGTTCCCCACAACGCGAGGGAACGGTCAACACCGCCCTGATCGAGCCATTCCCAGGGGATCTCAGGGCTAGATCACAGCAGCCCGAGCGGGTTTGCGCCCTACAGCGGGGAGCGAGCCAGCACCCCTGTCAGGCCCCCAGGGCTTGTCAACAGGGCTTGCCGAATTGATGGCCGTTCTCCCCAGGTGACTGGGGCGACTGCCCGCTGGTGCCCTCAGGCTGTGGAAAACCAGTGCAAAACCCTGGGGAAGAGGCGCGCTCGGCTGGGAGAAAAACGGAGATCAGCAGTCCTGATCAGAGCGATGATCTCATCAGCAATCTCACCCCTGCCGCCATGGCCATCGCCCTGTTTGGAACCGGCCTGCTGGGGGGTGCGATCGCCCGGCGGCTCCTCGAGGGTGAGCAGGAGCTCTGGGTCTGGAACCGCTCGCCGGAGCGCTGCCAAGACTTGATCCAGGCGGGAGCCCGCAGCGCCGCCACGGCCCGGGAGGTGGCCGAGCAGGCGGACTGGCTGATCACCGTGCTGAGCGATGGACCCAGCACCTCGGCACTGCTTCTCGGGGACCTGGATCAGCAGCTCGACGGCCGCACCGTGATCCAAATCGCCACGATCGGCCCCGAGGAAAGCCAGGCCCTGGCCGATGGTGTGGCAGCGCGCGGAGGGCGCTACCTGGAAGCTCCGGTCCTGGGCAGCAAACCGGAAGCCCTCCTCGGCCGGCTGCAACTGATGGCGGGAGGCGAGCCGGCGGTCTTTGCCGCGGCCCAACCGATCCTGACCCAACTCAGCGAAGCCCCCAGGCGGCTTGGGGCCGTGGGCAGCGCCATGGCCTGCAAGCTGGCCCTCAACCAGCTCATCGCCAGCCTCACCCATGCCTTCAGCCTCTCGCTGCATCTGGTGCAGCGCAGCGGGGTGGAGGTGGAGGCCTTCATGGAGATCCTGCGCGGAAGTGCCCTCTACGCCCCCACCTTCGACAAGAAACTGGAGCGGGAACTCGCGGGCGACTACGGCAACCCCAACTTCCCTACGGCCCACCTGCGCAAGGACCTCGCCCTCTTCCTCCAGGCCACGCAAGCCGCAGGACTGAATGGCGACGGGCTCGAAGGACTCCTGCACCTGCTGGAAGGCTCCACTGCAGCGGGCCTCGATGGGCTGGATTACTGCGCCCTGCACGCCCTCACGGCTGGCCATGGAGCTGCGAGAGCGCCGCGGTAAAGCCAGCGGCTGCCTCCCGGCTCCAGCTGCCCTCGATCGCCCGCTGCCCCGGCCCAGGGGTGAGCATCACCCGCAACGCCCAGCCCTGGCGGTCGCCATCGAGGGCCATCCACCAGCCCTCCCGTTCGAGCTCAAGCTCGATCGCTTCTTCGGCCATCAGTTGATCGATCAGCTGACGGTGCTGGTCGATGAGCGCGCCCAGGCCATCGCGGAGGCTGCAGGCTTCGGCCTCACTGAGCTCCACCGCCCAGCCATCTCCTCCGATCAACACGGAAAAAGGGTGACGGCCGGCATCCCATGCCAACCGCCACCCTTCTCCTTCGCGTTCAATCACGGTCACCCGGGAGCGAACCGCATCCGTTGAGGCTCAACCAGGAAGCAGATCGGGCTGGTCCTGCTCGTCGCTCAGCTCGATGATGGCGCGCTGCACGGGCTTCACCATCGAATCCTCCAGCAGACCGTCGAAGTCATCGAAACGACGCTGCTTGGCGCGGAAGGCGATGCGGACGGTGGTCAGGTAGCGGTTGCTGGACTGCCGAACGAGATTCTCAGCGCGCTGCGCGAGCTCTTTGGGGCTGACGTTGACGCCGAGATACATGCACTATTCGCCGATCGACTCATCGTAGGTCAGCAGACTGCTGGATAAGGGAACGCTGACGGGGAAGACCATCGGCTCCTCCCCAGCCACCACCAGACGTATCTCGCGGGCCAACTGAAGCGCCTCCAGCGGCGGCCTCAGCAGATCGATCACGCCACAGACCATGGCGCGGTGGGCGAGATCCCTGCACTCGATCCGCAAGGAGCCCCAACCGCGGGACAGCCGCGCGGCGAGGAGAGGATCCAGGCGACGCGCCTGCTCGGGGTCCTCCCGATAGAACGACCACAGGGCAACAGCAACCCGCTCCATAACCCAAGACAAGTCCCGCTTGTCTCACCATGAAGTCTGGTTTTGCGTCACCCTCTTAGACGGCAGTTTCCCTTCAGCTTTGGCCAATGGCCGGCACCCTTGCCATTGACCTCGGCAGCACCACCACGGTGGTGGCCCATCAAGGCGCCGGCGATCAGAGCGCCTGCCTGCTGCCGCTGCCGCCCTTCAGCAGCGCCGATCCGGTCGTCATCCCCAGCCTGATCTGGCTGGCGGATCGGGAGACCCGCCAACCGCTGATTGGACGGCAGGTCGTCGAAGGGGGACTCCTGGAGCAGGACGGGCCCCAGCTGCAGCGGGACTTCAAACGTCTGATCGGTCAACCCAGCAGCGAGACCAGTGGCAGCTGGCTGAGCCCAGAACAAAGCGGGCGCCTGCTGCTGGAGCAGATCTGGTCCCATCTACCGGAGGCCCTTGCACCGGATCGGCTGGTGCTGACCGCACCGATCGATGGCTACCGGGGCTACCGACAGTGGCTGCTGGAGGCCGTCGAGGCCATGGACGTCCCTGATGTGGCCCTGGTGGATGAGCCCACCGCTGCGGCCATCGGCGCAGGCCTCCCCCCGGGCAGCCGTGTGCTGGTGGTCGACGTGGGCGGGGGCACCACCGACCTGTCGCTGGTGGCGCTGCCGGGCGGCGAGGGCCGGGCAGCACCCATCGCCCAACTGCTGCGCTTTGGCGGCCGGAACCTCAACAACAGCCAGCAAACCCTGCGGACCGCCGAGGTCCTGGGGAAGGCCGGACTGGCCATCGGCGGCCGCGATCTCGACCGCTGGATTGCGGCCCATCTCTGCCCGGATTGGACCAGCCCGCCGCGGGGACTGCTCGAGGTCTGCGAAAGGCTCAAGTGCGAATTGAGCGAAGCGGAGGAGGCGCTGGCGCTCTGGACGCCCCAGGACGCCGGCGCCATCCCGCTGCGGCTGCAGCGGGCGGAGCTCCAGCAACTGCTCGAGGAGCGGGGGCTGCTGAGCCTGTTGGACGACTTGCTGGAGACCGTTCTGGCGGCAGCGCGGGCCGCGGGCGTGCAAGCCGAGGACATTGATGCGGTTCTGCCCGTGGGGGGAAGCGCCCAGATCCCCTTGATTCGCGACTGGATCCAGCAACGGCTCCCGGGCATCCCCCTGCGGGGGAGCCGCCCCGTGGAAGCCGTGGCCCTGGGCGCCTTGAGCCTGACCCCCGGTGTTCGCATCAAAGATGTGCTCAGCCAAGGGGTCTCCCTGCGTTGCTGGGATCAGCGCAGCGCTGAACATCGCTGGCATCCGCTGTTCGTGGCGGGCCAGAGCTGGCCGATCGAGCAACCCCTGACCATCCGCCTGTCCTGCAGCCAGGCCGAGCAGAGCGCCCTGGAACTGGTGCTGGGCGAACCCCAAGCCGAGGAACGCAGCGAAGTCGTCTTTGTCGATGGCCTGCCGGTCCTGCGCCGCAACAGCGCTGGATCCGCCCGGGTCCAGGCCTGGCCGCAGGCTCCTGTCCAGATTCCCCTGAGCCCCTGCGGCAGTCCCGGCGAGGACCGCATCGAGCTGCGGTTTTGGATCGATTCGGCCTGCCACCTGCAGGTTGAACCTTTGGATCTACAGACCCAAATCCGCCAAAGCACGATCGATTTGGGGGCGGTCCGCTAGGCCGGCTCGAACTCTGCCCCTGGCCGCGTGATCACTGGAAGGTCGCTGCATAGAACGGAGCTGGACTCCAGACCCGCCACTTGGCCATCCGCCGACACCGGCTTCCGCGTTTTTGGCTGGTGCTCACCTTGGGCTTGGTGGCATCGGGGGTTGGCGCGGCCTACTGGTGGGAGAAACAACTTCCCACTCGGCTCGATCAAGCGGCCAAAGCCGGGCGACTGGATGACTGCCTGCTCTTTGGCGAACAGCTCTCAGCCCTGCGCTGGCTCGGGGGCCAAGCCCCCTTGGAACTCAGCCGCTGCCGCCGGCTGAAAGCCGAACAGCTCTGGCTGGCCCAACAACCAGCCCAGGCTCTGCAACTGCAGCGTCTGCTCGTCAACTCCGGCAACAGCACCCCGGAGGACCAACAGCGCCTGCTGACTTGGCAACAGCAACTGGAGACCGAAGCCCTGTCCCTCTACCGCCGCGGACAACTGGATCGGGCCTTGGCGGTGCTCAAGAGCCTGAATGCCGACCAAAACCCCCAAGGCACTGCCCTGGGCGATCAACTCCGTGAGGACTGGAGCCGAAACCGGTTTCAAAAGGAGCGGGCTGCCCGGCTGATCCCCCAAGAGCGCTGGTGGGAAGCCCTCGATGCCCTCAATCGCATCGAACATCCCTGGTGGAAACAACACACCCAAGCCCTACGCCAACAGGTCGAGGGGGGAATCGAGGGGCTGCGCAAGCGCGACCACGGCGAGCACGACTCCCATGGAGGCCTGGGCTCCAACGTCCCCGAGGCCCAGCTCAGCCGACTCGTCAGCCAGAAGCTCAGCCAAGGGCTGGATGACTGGCAAGCCTTCAGCCAAGCCTGCGCCGAACTGGGGGGACAGGTCATCGAGGATGGGCCCGAGACAGCCTGCAGGCGTTAATCACGCGTGACAGGATGGCCACCACTTCAGGGCGATCCTTCATGCAGGCGGGAGATCAAGTCACGGTCAGCCAGAGCGTTGTGGTCTTCCACCACCCGCAGCACCGCGGCCAGGCCTTCGATCTCAAGGGCCAGCAGGGGGAGGTCTTCCAGGTCCTGAACGACTACAAGGGCCGCACCATCAGCCCGACCATGCCGGTGATCGTGGCCTTCGGAAAGTTCCGCGCCCACTTCCGCGCCGATGAACTTGAGGCGGTGGCCTGAGGGCCAGCCCTAGGGCTCACCTTTTAAGAGGAACACCCCCTCTTCGCCGTCGATCCCCTTGAGGCAGAGGGCGATCAGCTCCTGACGGTTCGTCGGGACCACGCGACCACAGAAGTCCGGCTGAATCGGCAGCTCCCGGTGGCCGCGGTCCACCATCGCCAGCAGCGAAACCCGCTTGGGACGGCCCCAGGCCTGCAGAGCCTCAAGGGCAGCGCGCACGGTGCGCCCCGTGAAAATCACGTCATCCACCAGAACCACCTCCTTGCCATCGAGGCTCGACGGCAAGGAGGTCGGCGTCACCAGGCGTGTACCGACGCGATCCAGGTCATCGCGGTGAAAGGTGGGATCGACGCTGCCGCAGTCCACCGGATGCCCCGAGAGCTGCTCAAGCAACTGAGCCAAAACCTCGGCCAAGGCAACCCCTCGGGTTGGGATACCCAGCAAGACCAGATCGCGGCTGTCATCGATGCTCTCCAGCACCTGGGAGGCCAAGCGGTTCAGGGTCCGTCCCAACTCAACCGCTGACAGGATTTCAACGCGATCAACGGCCATGGGTCTCAGAAGGGAGCGCGATGGGCGTGGGAACCCATGGTGTAGCCAAAAGCTGACGCAACCATGCTGAGGACTGGCTCAGCGCAAGGCAAGAGGTAGGTTGGAGCCATCTGGTCGTGCAGGGAAAGGCGGGGTTTTATCGGGTGACAGCCATACCGTCCACCGAATCGAGCTCGCACAACGCGGGGACCGCAGCAGGTCCTTCGCAGTCCTCCCAGAACGGAGCGATTGCGCCTGTTGTGCTCTGCATCCTGGATGGATGGGGCTACCGCCACGACGACAGCCATAACGCCATCCGGGCGGCCCAAACCCCGGTGATGGATGCCCTCTGGCATGCCTATCCCCACACCCTGATCGAAGCCAGCGGCGCCGATGTCGGCCTCCCGGACGATCAGATGGGCAACTCGGAAGTCGGTCACCTGACCATCGGCGCCGGCCGCATCATTCGCCAGGAACTGGTGCGCATCAGCCAGGCCGTGCGCGACGGCAGCATCGCTGAGAACGCAGAACTCAACGCCCTGGCCGATCAACTTCGGGCTAGTGGCAAGACGCTGCATCTGATCGGCCTCTGCTCCGACGGTGGCGTCCATAGCCACATCGACCACCTGGGGGGCCTGCTGCAATGGGCCAAGGCCCGCGGCCTCAAGGAGGTCTGCATCCACGCCATCACCGATGGCCGTGACACCCCGCCGCAAAGCGCCGAGCCTTTCCTCAACACGATCGAAGCCCAGATCGAGAAGGCAGGAATCGGCCGGATCAGCACCCTCTGCGGGCGCTACTGGGCGATGGATCGTGATAACCGCTGGGAGCGCACCGAAAAGGCCTACCGCCTGCTCACCGAAGAGGGAACGATCAGCGAACTCTCGCCCCAGGAGGTCCTGAAGGCGTCCTACTGCGAGGAGATCTACGACGAATTCCTCGAGCCCACCCGACTGGCTCCCGGCGCGATCGAATCCGGGGACGGTGTGGTGCTGTTCAACTTCCGCCCTGACCGCGTCCGTCAGCTGGTCAAAGCGCTTGTGGTGGAAGGCTTCGATGGCTTTGAGCGGACGTTCATCCCCGACCTCAACGTCGTTACCTTCACCCAATACGAAGCCGGCCTGCCGGTGAGCGTGGCCTTCCCCCCTGAGTCCCTTGATGGTCTGCTGGGTCAGGTGGTCTCCGAAGCCGGGCTGCGGCAGTTCCGCACTGCAGAAACCGAGAAGTACCCCCACGTCACCTACTTCATGAATGGGGGCATCGAGCAGCCCTACCCCGGCGAGGACCGTCACCTGGTCCCCTCCCCTCGCGTCGCCACCTACGACCAGGCTCCAGCGATGTCCGCCGAGCAGCTGACCGACAACTGCATCTCCGCGGTCAACAAGGGGATCTATTCCCTGGTGGTGATCAACTACGCCAATCCCGACATGGTGGGCCACACCGGGGCGATGGAAGCCACCGTTGAAGCCATCGGCGCAGTCGACCGGAGCGTGGGCCGCCTGCTGGAGGCCACCAACCGCATGGGCGGCACCCTGATCGTCACCGCCGACCACGGCAACGCCGAGCTGATGGAAGGCCCCGATGGCCTGCCCTGGACCGCCCACACCACCAACCCCGTCCCCTTGATCCTTGTGGAGGGAGAAAAGCGCAAGATCCCCGGCCACGGCACCGCCGTCGAACTGCGCAGTGGTGGTGGCCTGGCGGATGTGGCCCCGACCCTGCTGGAGATCCTGGGCCTGGAGCAGCCGAGCCGTATGACTGGCGCCTCCCTGATCACGCCCCTGGGCAGCCCAAGCCAACCGAGCCGCATCCCTCAGACCCTCGGCGTCTAGTCACTGCCTAGGCTGCATCGATGATTCAAACCACCCTCACCTGGATCTGGCTCAGCAGTGGTGCACTGCTGGTGATCACCGTTCTCCTGCACAGCCCCAAGGGGGATGGCATGGGTGGCATCGCCTCCAGCGGCAGCTCGATGTTCAGCAGCGCCCGCAGCGCCGAGGCGACCCTGAACCGCATCACCTGGACCCTGCTCGCCATCTTCATGGGACTGGCCACGGCCCTCAGCGCCGGCTGGTTCAAAGGTCTCTAACGCGATGACACGACGGGGATTGCTCGCCTCCTTGGCCCTGCTGGTGGGCGGCAAATCGGCGGATGCTGCCAGCAAGGCAGCTGATCCGCAGTGGCAACTCACGGATGCCCAGTGGAAGGCACGCCTGTCTCCAGCGGCGTACCAGGTCCTGCGTCAGGAGGGGACCGAGCGCCCTTTCTCCAGCCCCCTGAACAACGAGAAACGCGCCGGCATCTTCCACTGCGCCGGTTGTGATCTACCGCTGTTCAGCTCCAAGGCGAAGTACGACAGCGGCACCGGCTGGCCCAGCTTCTGGGAGCCCCTGGCCAATGCGATCGAGACCAAGGTGGACTTCAAATTGATCGTCCCCCGGACCGAATACCACTGCCGCCGCTGCGGCGGCCATCAAGGTCACGTCTTCGGTGACGGTCCTCGCCCGACCGGCAAGCGCTACTGCAACAACGGGGTGGCGCTGAGCTTTACGCCCAACGCCTAAGACAAGACAGCAAAAAGCCCGGGATGCGCTGCACCCCGGGCTTGCTTATTGAGCTTGTGCTCAGAACAGCTGAGGCGAACCGACGCGCTCGGCGTAGGCCTCTTCGCCGTGTTCAGCCACATCAACGCCGAGGTTTTCAGCGTTTTCGCCGACACGGAACTGAACACCAAGACCGCGCAAGACACCGGCAATTAAGAGGGTGCCAAGGGCAGCCAGGCCATAGGCCACCAGAACCGCCTGCAGCTGACCCAGCACCAGGGCTCCACGGCCCTGTTCCGCCAGGACCTGGCCGGCGGGGTGGGAGGCGATCAACTCAGCGTTGGCAAAGACGCCGGTGAGCAGGGCACCCGCGGTACCGCCGACGCCATGGACGGCATAGGTGTCGAGGGAATCGTCAAAGCGCAGCTTCACCTTGACCTGGACCGAGATGTAGCAGAGGACGGCGGTGATCGCACCGATGGCCATGCCCGAGCCGATGGTCACAAAACCAGCGGCGGGGGTCACGCCCACCAAGCCAGCCACAGCCCCGGTGGCCATGCCAACGGCGGTGGGCTTGCCGTCGCGCCAGGTCTCCACCACCGACCAGGCCACCAGACCCGCAGCAGCAGCGACGTGGGTGGTGGTGAAGGGAATCTCGGCGCCGCCAACAGCCAGCTGGCTGCCGCCGTTGAAGCCGAACCAACCAAACCAGAGCAACCCGGTACCCAGCAGGATCTGGGTCACGTCATGGGGAGGACGGATCGCCTTGGGCCACTGACGGCGCGCACCGATCAGACCGGCCAGCACCAGTGCGGTCACGCCGGAGCTGATGTGCACGACGGTGCCACCGGCGAAATCGAGATCTTTGCCCAGGAAGCCGCCGCCCCAGACCATGTGGGCCAGCGGGGAATAGACCAGCAGCAGCCAGATCGGCGTGAACAGGCACCAGAAGCGGAAGCTGATGCGCTCCACCAGGGCACCGGAGATCAGGGCCGGCGTGATGATCGCGAACATGCCCTGGAACAGGGCAAAGGTCAGACCGGGAACCGCAAGACCATCCCAGACCTCCGGCAGACGCTCGAGCAGGGCAAAGGTGAAGGGGTTCCCCACCACCGCCTGGGCCGCACCGCCATCGGCGAAGGCCAAGCTGAAACCAAAGCTGGCCCAGACCAAGGTGGCGATGCCCATCATCACGAAGCTCATCGCCATCGTGTTGAGGACGTTGCGCCCCTGAACAAAGCCGCCGTAGAAGAAGGCCAGACCAGGGGTCATCAAGAGCACCATCGCCGCTGAGATCAGCAGCAGGGTGTTGTCGGAGCTATCCAGCGAGGCTTCTGCCGCCTGGGCTGGCAAGAACGCACCCAGCAGGAACTGCAGCGCAGGAACAGTGAGAACAGCGATCAGCAATCGGCGCTGTCGCGAAAGAAACGGCACGCGAACTCATTCGGTGATGACGGCTACCGTTTCAGACAACGCAGGAGATGGACTGTTCGCTGCGAACAATTTGATGAGCTCTAGGTGATCCGTGTCCGCTCAGACCTCGGCTTCCCCGCCCTGGGCAGCACGCAGGCGATCCATCCCCGCCGAGGCCATGCGCTGGGACCGGTTGATCGCCTTAACAATGAAGAACAGCACCCAGCCCACAATCAGGGAATTGAGCAGCACATTCAGAGCCTGTCCAATCAGGAGCTGCCCACCGGCATAGGGAATCTCCCACTTTTCCCAGCCGCCATTGCGAATCAGGGGATTCACCAATGGCATCAACAGGTCTTTCGTGAGCGCATCGACGATCTGCTGAAACTGGGTGCCCACCACCACCGCAATGGCCAGGTTCAGGGCATTGCCCTTCTGAAAGAAGAACTCCGTGAATTCCTTCAACCAGCGACGAAAAGCGAGCATGAAAGACCTGGGAAAGCAGGCCTTCATTCGAACACGGGTGACTCAAAGCCCCTAAGTCTTCAGCCCTTGGAGTCGGGCTCTTGAAGACCGGAGCGCAGAAAAGCAACGCTCTTCTGAACACGCTCGATCTCATAGTCCGTCTTCACCTTCTGCTTCTCGAGAAGCTCCACTCGCTTCAAGAGGTCCTCCAGCAGCTTGTTCTGAAGTGACTCCACCTGGACCAGCCGCTTCTTCCGATCGGGGTCCGCCGGTCCAGCGGAGACCGCTCCATCTAGAACAGCACCCTCCGTCTCTAGATACACCTCCGCAAGGCGCTCAAGAACCTTGGTGTACTGCCTGCCCTGCCGCCGGCAGAGCTCCCGAAAGCGATCGAGAACCTCAGGCCTGAAGTTCGCAGCAAAAGCACCAGGACGCGGCACAGCCAAGACTCATATAGCCGAAACAATACGTCCGCCTCTTCACGCCCATTCCCCTGCTCAATGGCGAGCATTTGCACCCGCACCAGCTCGCCCTCGCGGCAAGACAAAAGCGGCCCCCTGGCATAGCTCTGCATTGCAGCGCCTAGACAAATAGTCCTGGCAGGACTGGGATCGCCCTGATCGACGCCGAGCGATAGGCACAAAAAAGGGGCACGAATGTGCCCCAGATGCATTGCAATGACTGAAGGTTCATCGGGGAGGGGTCACCCTCTCCCCGACCGGCCTCAATAGTCGAAGTCGCCGCCGCCCATGCCGCCGCCGGCAGGAGCTGCTTCCTTCTTCTCGGGCATGTCAGCCACGATGCACTCGGTGGTCAGAACCATGCCTGCAATCGAGGCAGCGTTCTGCAGACCGGAGCGGGTCACCTTGGCGGGGTCCACGATGCCGGCAGCCAGCATGTCGACGTACTCACCAACGGC
>NZ_JAFMKL010000059.1:0-10514 GCF_017852955.1 Vulcanococcus sp. DEBay_Sum22DG08_74 | reverse complement strand
GGGGATCTCTTCAATCGATCGGTGCCAGCGAACAGTGAGCTCGGCCATCAGCTCAGAACCAGGGGGCGGGCAGCGGGCAGAACGCTAACGGCTACGGCCCTGACCATCGGCGCCCTCAGCGCACCCAGCCAAGCCGGATTGCTCAGCCCCGTGCTCAACCTGATGCGCCCGCAGGTCGAAGCCAAGATCAGCGAGGCCTGCCTGCGCTGGAGTGCCATGGGCAACAGAAGCCTGATCGAGCGGCTCACCCCCGCCTGCCAGGCCCTGGCCGCCCCCACCAGCCGCTGCCTCGTGGCTGAGACCCAATCCAGCGGCCGCAGCCTGGGGGTGATCAGCGAGTTGCTCGCCGGACGCTTTGGCGATGACCTCGAGGTGGTGGTCAAGCGCTGCGCGGGACGGATGCTGGGGCTCTCGCCGGAGACCTTTGGCAAGCTGCCGCTGCGGGACCTGGCCGAGCGCTTCAACAGCCTCAAGGCTCAGGCGCGCCGGTAGCGCACAAGCAGCTCGTCGCCGCCCAAGCAGCGCTGCTCCTGGAGCGTCCAGGCACTGGCCTCCAGGGCCCCATCGGACTGAAGCCAGGCATGGGGGCCGCCCAGCAGTTGAGGCACCAGGGTCAGCTGCAACTCATCCACGAGTCCCTGGGCCAGCAGCTGCGTGGCCAACTCAGCCCCCCCCAAGAGGAGCAGGCGCTCCAAACCAGCGGCGGCCAAGGCCGCCAAGGTGTCTGGCCAGTTCTGCAGCGGCAAGAACCTGTCAAAACCTGAGGGGGCCGCCTCCCCTGGGCCCAGAAGCCAACGCTGCAGGGGCTGCTGGAACAGGCGCAGGTCTGGATCCCAGATGCGCTGGCGACTCACCACCAGGGCGGAGGGTTGGGGCGGCCGCCCCTGCTGCTGACGCTGCTCCAGCAGGTCGGCATCGCGGATCAGGCAGGTGCAGCCGTGTTGGCGGATGGTCCTGCCGCCGACCAGGGCACCATCCGCCCAAGCCAGGGCCTCCTCGAGGACGCGGCGGTCTCCGGTTCCTCCGAGTTGGGCCGCACCACCAGCGGCGGGGGCGAGCCGGCCGTCCAGGCTGATCGCCAGAACCAGCCGAAGCTCAGGCGCCGGCAAGGGCTTCGAGGGCCTGGGGGTTCATGCCCAGCTGGGGCACCTCTGCGAACACCTCAGCGGCGTTGTTCGGGCTCTCCTGAAGACGGATCTTGTGGAGCGAAGCCCCCAGGGCCGCCACGGGGGCCTGGAGCAGATCGGCGATATGCAGCGCGATGTTCTCCGCCGTGGGAACCGTGCTGGAGAAGTGCTCGACGTCCTTGTTCAAGAAGGTGTGGTCAAAGGGCTCCACCACCAGCTCATCCACCGCTGACTGCAGGGCCGAGAGGTCGCAGACCATGCCGGTGCGGGGGTCAATGGCACCCCGAACGGTGATGTCCAGCAGATAGTTGTGGCCGTGGCCATGGGGCCGGGCGCACTTGCCGTAGATCGCGGTGTTCTCCTCGAAGCTCAGCTCCGGTCGGGCCAGGCGGTGGGCCGCAGCGAAGTGGGTGCGGATCGTCAGGAAGGCTTCCATGGAATCGCCGAGCACATCGGCCCAGAGCTTGTCGGTTTCGTAAAGACGGAGCCCCATCAGGGGCAGGTGGGGCGCCAGGCGCTTCCAGATGGCCAGAACCAGGGCCTCGGTGGTGGGCAGGATCCCCTCGGGACGGCTCAGATCGAATTCCGGCCAGGCCTCGTTCAGGCTGCGGAAGTCGAGCTGGGCGGTGACCTGCTCGCGGATGGCGTGCTTCACGTCCGAGAGGTTGAGCACCATGCCGTTGGCATCGAGCCCGCCACCCATGGCGACGATCAACTCATAGTTGTGGCCGTGGCCCGGGGCCAGGCTGCAGGGCCCGAACTGGGCGGCGTTCTGCTCCGGGCTGAGCTCAGGCAGCCAATAGCGATGGCTGGAGCTGAAGGTGGCCCGGCGCGTGATCACGCAGGGCCGGCCCTGACCGTGGGGGGCAGAGGAGACGACGGACACCGGGCTCGCCGGAGGCGCCGCCATCACTGGCGGAGTCATGACAGCGAGTAACGGTTGGTCGCATCTTAAGAATGTTGGTGCTTGCGATGGCGAACCGATGGAGGACACCCGAGTCCAGCTGCGGCAGCGACTGGAGGGCCTGAACCTCTATCTGGTGGGGATGATGGGTAGCGGCAAAAGCAGCGTGGGCCGGCACCTCGCCGAGGCCCTGGACTACCGCTTCCTGGACGCCGACACCAGCCTGGAACAGGTGGCGGGGCGCTCCATTCCCGAGATTTTCGCCAGCGAGGGCGAGGCCGGCTTTCGCGCCCTGGAGTCGGCGGTGCTCAACCAAATCGCCTCCTGGCATTCCCTCGTGGTGGCAACTGGCGGCGGTGTCGTGACCCAGCCGGCCAACTGGGGCGAGCTGCACCAAGGGGTCGTGATCTGGCTGGATGCCCCCGACGCGATCCTGCTGGCGCGCCTCGAGGCCGACCCGACTCCCCGGCCCCTGATGGAAGCGGAGGACCGCGCCGAACGCCTCGCCAACTTGATGGCCGAGCGCCGCCCCCTCTACGCCCAGGCCGACCTCCAGATCCTTCAGGACGGACGCCCGGCCGAGCAGGTAGCCCAGCAAATCCTTGAGGCGCTGCCCTCGATCATCAAGGAGCGCACGGCGCCACCCCTGGGTCAACTGCAGGTCACCAGTGATGCCGGAGAGGTGGGGACCTCGATCAACTAACTAGATGCCCCGGGTGGCTCCAGGCGAATCGCAAACCACTGCACCGTGATCCCCGGCTGAAGCTCCAACTCACAGGCCGTCTCCAGCAGCCGCTGGGCCTGATCCGTCGTCGAGCCCAGGCCTGAGAGGTCCTCGGGAATGGCCTCGAGGGAGTGCAGTTGGCGCTCCAACCAAGCCAAGGTCTCCTCGGCTGTGAGCAGTTGCTGGGGGGCCCCTGGCTCCAGCACCACGTAGTGATCCAGCTCGCGGATCAGGGGATCGGACATCGGGCCGTCCAGGCGGCAGGATCACAGGCAGCCTGCCACGTGCCCAGCGATGCCGCTCGCCCTCATCCTGCTGGTGCTGCTGAGCGGAAGCCTCCCCGCCGTGGCGGCCTCAACCCTGGAACAACGCCTGGAGAACTGGCCGCAGTGGAGCCTGCCGGCGCCACTGCCGCGGCCAGGGCGACGCGATCTCATCTACCCCGCCTGGTTTGAAGGGGACTGGAGCGCCACCAGCCGCGATCTCAGCGGCGCGGAGCCTGAGATTCAGTACGCCGTGCGCTTCGTCAAAGATGACGCCGGGCGGATCGTTGGCGATCGCGCCTTCAATGCCGGGTCCGTCGGTCGCGCCCTGCTGGGCGATCAGCTGCAGCGGGTTCGCAACGATCCGCAGAACCCCAACCGTCAATTGGCGGATTTGAGCGGGGATCAGTCGTTGGAGTCCACCGTCATCGGCCGCCGCAGCGAGCAGCAACCCCAGGAGCAGTTTCTGGCGGATGAACTCAGCCTGCAGGTGCTGCATGGCCCCGGCGACCCGCGGGTCAGCCAAGTGGAGACCCTCAGCCGCTACGCCCGGATCGATGCCGATCACATCGAAGCCAGGCAATGGCAGGTCAGCTACGGCTCCCCCGCCGATGGCCTCCGGGCCGAGGCCCAGCGCAGCTGGAGTGGAACGCTGCTGCTCGAGCGCCAGCCCTAGGGACGTCCCAGCTGCAGGCCGAGGCGATCGCGCCAGAGCCAGAGGGATTCCAGACGGGGATCGTCGGCCAGCCCCGCCACCCCGCGTCCCGCCAGGGGGCTCCCGGCGGAGCTGGGGAACTTGATCAAGGACAGCTGGGCGATCACGGCCAGATCGGCCAGGCTCAGCTGATCACCCACCAGGTAGGGCTGGGCCTGCACCAGGGCCGTGAGCTGCTCAAGGCTGCTGCGCAGTTGCTGCAGCACCTGCTGATCGAGCACCTGACCCACACCGCTCAGCACCCCGCCCGGCAGGGCACCCACCAAGGAACGCAAGGGCGACGGGGTGGCCTCCGGCAGCAGGCCATCGCGGAGCACCGGATCGCTGGCGGCGGCCTGCACCAGGGCCATGCGCGCACCCGCCGCGAGGGCCGTGTCGGCCCAGTCCTCCAGCAGCATCACCTGGGCCCGCTGGGCCGGATCACTGGGCAGCAGCGCCGGATCAGGGTGCTTCTGCTCCAGGTGCAGGGCGATGGCCGTGGAATCGGCAATCACCTCACTGCCATCCACCAAGACCGGCACCTGGCGCTGCCCCGACAGCCGGTAGAGGTCCACCTGACCAACACCGGGCGTGACCTCAATGGGGGTGAAGCTCAGCTGCTTGAAGGCGAGCACCAAACGGACCTTCTCGCAGAAGGCGGAATGGCGGAACTGATGGAGCTCCAGCATCAATCGATCGGATCGCGCGGCAGCGAGTGCCCCTTTGGCGGCAGAGTAGCCAGCACTCTTTGATCAGCGCCCCAGCCCCCATGCGGGACTTTTTTCTGAACGTCACGCGCTACCCGCGCTATCTGATCGCGTTCGGGCTTGGCGTCGCCAACTCCGTCCTGGAACCCCTGGCCCAGCGCCGCAGCAATCCCGTCACCGCCGTCGCCCTGATCGGCGCCCTGGTGAGCGGTCTGCTGAGCCTGACCCTGATCCTGCGTGCCATGGTGACTCCAGAGGTCATCGCATAGCCATGGCGCAAGGTCGTCGCGTAGAACGCGTGGCCGCTCTGATCCGGCGGGAGGTCAGTGAACTCCTCGTCACCGGCATCAAGGACGAGCGGGTCAGCCTGGGGATGGTGAGCATCACCAATGTGGATGTCGCCGGCGATCTCCAGCACTGCAAGATTTTTGTCAGCGTCTACGGCAGCGCCGAGGTGCAGCAGCAAGCCCTCGAGGGCCTGCGCTCGGCTTCGAACTACGTCAAAGGGGAGCTCGGCCGTCGCCTGAACATGCGCCGCACCCCCGAGGTGATCTTCCAGTTGGATCGCGGCATCGAAAAGGGCACCTCGGTGCTCGGTCTGCTCAACCAACTCGAGGAGAAGCGCCAAGAGCGCGGCGAGGTTCCTGAAGGCACCGGCCAACAGGAGGATGGAGGCTTCTGAGCTCCGGCGGCAGCTGGCGAGCCTGCTGGTGGTTCGCGGCAGCGGCCATGCCCGGGACCATCAACGCCGCTATCCCCGCTGGGAACTGAGCAACGCAGAGCTGCGCCAACTCCTGGGTGAAGGCGTTGGCGGGGTGATCCTGCTGGGGGGCAGCGCCGAAGAGCTGCGGCTCCGCTGCGAGCAACTTCAAGGCTGGGCCGCCGAACCGCTACTGCTCTGCGCCGATGTGGAGGAGGGTGTCGGCCAGCGCTTTGAAGGCGCCAGTTGGCTGGCTCCCCCCCTGGCCCTGGGTGCGCTGCATCAGCGGGAGCCGCAACGGGCCGAGGCCCTGGCCGAGGGCTACGGCCGCTGCACCGGCCGGCAGGCGCGACTGCTGGGGTTGAACTGGGTCCTGGGGCCGGTCTGCGACGTCAACAACAACCCAGCCAACCCGGTCATCAACGTGCGGGCCTGGGGGGAAACAGCGCGCACGGCCGGGGCCCTGGCGGCGGCGTTTGTGCGGGGCTGCCAGGGCGAAGGGGTACTGGCCTGCGCCAAGCACTTCCCCGGCCATGGCGACACCAGCTGCGACTCCCACCTGGAATTACCCGAGCTGCCCCACGACCGAGGGCGGCTGGATCAGATCGAACTCCCGCCGTTTCAACAGGCGATTGCCGCTGGGGTCGCCTCGGTCATGACCGCCCACCTGCGCCTGCCGGCCCTGGACCCCAAGCGCCCGGCCACCCTGTCTAAGGCCGTCCTGACTCAGCTGCTGCGGGGGGACCTGGGCTTCCAAGGCCTGGTGGTGACCGACGCGCTGGTGATGGAGGCGATCAGCCAGCACCACGGCAGCGCCGAAGCGGCCGTTCTGGCCTTTGAAGCGGGGGCTGATCTGATCCTGATGCCCGCCAATGCCCAGGAGGCGCTCGATGGACTGGTGGACGCGGTCCAGAGCGGCCGGATCAGCCAAGCGCGCGTGGACGCCAGCCTCCAGCGACGCCGGGAGGCCCTGGCGCGCTGCTCGCCTGCCCAGGAACCGCTGGAGCAGCTGATCAGCCCGGACGAGCGGCAGCTGAGCGCTGAACTGCTCACCCTCAGCCTGATTCGCCAAGGACCGGGCCGGCTGCCTCCTGGACCGGGGCTGAACCTGATCCGACTGGACAACCAACTCAACGCGCCGCAGCTGCCCCTGGTGGCCCCGGCCCTGCTGCGGCCCGCCGCCCTTGGCTATGAGGCACGGCTGATCGACGCCCGCAGCCCCAGCCCCTGGGGCCCAGACCCCGAGGCACCCCTGGCCTTGGATCGCCTGCCGGACGGCCCGGTCCTGCTGCAACTGCTGGTGCGGGGGAATCCCTTCCGCGGCAGTGCCGGCGGCGATGAACCCTGGCCCCAGGTGGTGCGGCAACTGCTCGGAGCCCAGCGCCTGGCTGCTCTGGCGGTCTACGGCAGTCCCTACCTCTGGCAGGCCCTCGAACCCCTCCTGCCGCCGGATCTACCCGCCGCCTACAGCCCGGCTCAGATGCCCCAGGCCCAGGCCCAGGTGCTCACGGCCCTGGGGTTACCCGAGGCGGCGCTAGAGGGCGGCTTTACCGACTAAGCGAGCCACTGCCACTAGCCTCGGGCCGTCTTCTGCGGCCGCCGGCACCCACCATGCTCAGCCTCTCGATGATCGTTCGGGATGAAGCCGGACAAATCGAGGACTGCCTGCGGTCCGTCCAAGGCTTCGCCGATGAGCTGGTGGTGGTGGACACCGGCTCCAAGGACAACACCGTCGCCTTAGCCCAGGCCGCTGGCGCCCGGGTGGAGGCGATCGAGTGGCCCGGGGACTTTGCCCCCGCCCGCAACCAAGCGCTCGAGATGGTGCAAGGCGACTGGGTGCTGGTGCTGGACGCCGATGAACGGCTCAAACCGGAGGCCTGGAAGCCCCTGCGGGCCCTCATGGCGCAACCGGATGTGCTGGTGATCAACCTGCTGCGCCATGAGCGCGGCGCGATCCAGTCGCCCTACTCCAACGTCAGTCGGCTCTTCCGCCGCCATCCGCGCATCCGCTGGAGCCGGGCCTATCACTCGATGATTGACGACAGCGTCGCGGAACTGCTCAAGGAGGAGCCGCAGTGGCGCATCGCCGATTGCTCCGAGCCCGCCATCGATCACGACGGCTACCGCCCAGAGCTCTTGGCCCAAGGCAACAAACCCGAGCGGTTGCGCCAGGCGATGGAGGCCGAGCTGCAGAGCCGTCCCGGCGACCCCTATGCCTGCGCCAAGTTGGGCAGCCTGGAGGTCGCCGAAGGCAACCTCGAGCGGGGCCTGAAGCTGCTGCAGGAGGGCCTGGCGAACTGCCCAAGCGAAGCCCAACCCGAGCGCTACGAGCTGCTGCTGCACCTGGCCCTCGCGGAAGCCAGCCGCGACCCCCAGCAAGCGGAGCGCTACTACCGCCAAGCCCTGGAGATCCCCCTGGCACCGCGGCTGAACCTGGCGGCCCAGCTGAACCTGTCGGCGCTGCTGCTGCAGCTCGGACAACTGGAGGAGGCGGAAGCCCTCAGCGCCCGCGCCACCCGCGTCGCCCCTGAGATCGGCCTGGGCTGGTACAACCTCGGCCTGATCCGCCGCAAACAGGGCAATCTCGCCGGGGCCCTGGAGGCCTACCGCGAAGCCAAACGGGTCAATCCCGGCCATGCCGAAACCCACCAGAACCTGGCCGTCGCCCTGCTGCTGGGCGGCGACATCGATGGTTCCCGCGGCAGCTTCCGTGAGGCGATCCAACTGCTGATTGACCAGGGACGCACCCAGGAGGCCCAGCGGCTGCACAAGCAAGCCGGAGAACTGGTCAAGCTCGAGGGCTGAGGGATGGCGCTGCAGGGACGCACCATCGCGGTCACCCGGGCTGAGCAGCAACTGGGGACGGCGCGGCAGCTCTTCGAGCAGGCGGGAGCCAGCGTCCTCGATCTCCCCGCCCTGGTGATTGGCCCGCCCGATGAGTGGGGCCCCCTCGATGACGCCCTGGCGGAGCTCGAGGAGTTCCACTGGCTGATCGTCTCCAGCAGCAATGGGGTCGATGCCGTGGAGCAGCGGCTGCAGCGCCAGGGCAGCAGCCTGGCCCGGCGGCCCAGCAGCCTCAAGATCGCCGCGGTCGGCCGCAAAACAGCGGCGCGCCTCGATGAGCTGGGAGCGGCCGCTGATTTCGTGCCGCCGGCCTTCGTCGCCGACAGCCTGATTGAGCATTTCCCCGTCTCCGGTTGGGGCCTACGGCTGCTGCTACCGCGGGTCCAGAGCGGTGGACGGACCCTGCTGGCGGAAGCCTTCGGCGAGGCCGGAGCACGGGTGGTGGAAGTGGCGGCCTACGAATCGCGCTGCCCCGAAACGCTGCCGGCGGCCACCGCCACGGCCCTGGCCGAGGGACGGGTCGATGCCATCACCTTCAGCAGCGGCAAGACCGTGCAACACACCATCCAACTGCTGGAGCAGCAGTTCGGCGCGAGCTGGAGGGAGCCGCTGGAGCGGGTCCAACTGATTTCGATTGGCCCGCAAACCTCAAAAACACTCCAGGCGCTCCTGGGGCGCGTTGACGCGGAAGCCAACCCCCATGACCTCGATGGGCTCGTGGCCGCCTGTTCCCTCGCCCTTAAAGACTGAGCACCCGCTGCTGACCGGCCTGGTTCAGGCGCAGTTGACCGCGCCCCAGATCGATGCCCGTCACGGTCCAGCCCGGGGGCAGCAGGGCCGGCAGACCGGAGCCGGGGCAGAGGCCCTGGCGGCCGATGCACACCGTGCCGCTCTGGCCGCCCAGGGAAACCAGAGCCTGGGCGCTGCGGCCACTGCCGATCAGGCCCGTGAGCTGCAGATCCGCCTGGGGGGTCTCGTTTGGGGTGCTTGCCGGCGCAGCCGTGACCGGTGCGAAGGGGTCAATGCGGCCATGGGGTTGGGCCTGAACCACCTGCTGGGCGCTCGGCATCGCGATGAAGCCAGGCAATGGGGTGAGCGGCGTCGGTTCTGAGACGCGGGCGGGGGGAATCGCCGTTCCCGGGGCAGAGGGCGCCGTACTGCTCTGGCCTGTGCCGCAGGCCGCCAAGGCCAGCAGCACAGGCAGGACCGCAATCAGTTTGTTAGTGCGCCTCTTGGCCATAGCCGCTCTGGACGAGATCGCGGAAGCGATCCAGGTTGGCCTGGAGCTCCTTGGTCACGATCCCCCCCAGGATGGAGGCATCCATCAGCGGCGCCAACACCCCCGGCAGCTCGTAGCTGACGCTGAGCTTCACGGCCGTGCTCTCGCCGCCCTGGGGATAGAAGCGAACGGCCCCTTTCGTGGGCAGGCCGCCGACGGATTCCCAATGGAGCTGTTGGGCCTCCACGCGCTCGGTAATCCGCGCCTTCCAATGGAAGCGAAATCCCTGGGCCGCCAGGGTCCAGTCGGTGAGATCGGGGTCCCCGTCTTCGGTGGTGACGGACTCAATCCAGTTCATCCAACGGGGCATGGCCTCCAGGTCACTCCAGACCGCCCAGACCCGCTCGGCGGGGGCCTTCACCTCGGTAGTGACGCTGTGTTCAAGCCAACGGCCCATGGTCTCTAGGCAACGGATGCATTGGTGGCCAGCTCCGCCTGACGACCCAGGATCGCGGCAGCGGCAAGACGCCCACTCATGGTGGCGCCTTCCATCGAATCGATGTAGTCCTGCTTGGTGTAACTACCGGCCATGAAGAAGTTGGTGACCGGCGTGGTCTGGTCCGGGCGGTAGGGCTCCATCCCCGGGGCCTCGCGGTAAAGGGACTGGGCCAACTTGACGACGTTGCTCCAGACCAGGTTCAGGTTTTTGGCCGAGGGGAACAGGCGCCGGACCTGGGCGTCGGTCGCCGCGACGATCTCCTCGGTTTTCTTGGGAATCCAGGGATCGCCGGGGGTCAGGACGCACTGCAGCAGGGAACCCACCCCCTCCTTGCGGTAATCCACCGGACTGGCCAGGGCCAGGTCGGCGAAGCAGCTGAAGTCCGCATCCGCCGTGTAGAGCAGGTTGTCCAAACCGGCGGGACGGGCCACATCCCGGCGGGCGGCCTCGGCCATGGGGGAATCACCCAGTTCGGTCACCCAGCCGTCGTAGCGGAGTTGAACCGTGGCGACGGGCACCGCCTCGAGCTTGTAGAGGTTGTCGAACAGGGGCCAACGGCGCCAGGACTCAGGCACCATCCGCTGAATACCAGGGACGTCGCAGGCCGCCAGGTAGGTGTCGGCCTCGACCTTGAGATCACCGTCGGGGGTGCCGAGGGTCAAGCCGGTGACGCGGGTCTCGCCGGCGACCTCTTCAAACTGGACCTCGGTCACCCGGTGGCGCAGATGCAAGCGCGCGCCTCGCTCCTGGATGTACTCGAGGATCGGGCCGGTGAGCCAGCGGTGGGGCGAGCCCTTGAGCAGGTTGAGCTTGGAGGCCTCGGTTTTGGCCGC
>NZ_JAFMKL010000058.1:0-11053 GCF_017852955.1 Vulcanococcus sp. DEBay_Sum22DG08_74 | reverse complement strand
CACTGGCTCAGCTGCTCGAGCTGGGCTTTCACCTCATCGAGCTGGCGCATCTTGGACTGCGCCAGCTTTTGGTCATCCCAAAAATCTGGCTGGGAGGCCAGTTGCTCGAGATCCTGTTGCCGTGCTTTCAGTGCAGCGACGTCAAAGACAGTCCTGGGCATTGCCCAGGCGGTCAGTGAGCTCAGAGAGATCGCGCTTGAAGTCGGTGAGGTCGAGCACCAGGCCGAGAGGAACTTGGTTTGACCGTATCAGCGCAGGCCTTGGGCGGGTCGGCTTCCCGTCCAAGACCCTCAAATCTCGCTTCTAGGATTTCGAAACGCTTGAGAAGTGGCGCCATGCCGACGGTTGAGATCTACACCTGGCGCGCCTGTCCGTTTTGCATTCGCGCCAAGGCGCTCCTGGATCGCAAGGGTGTGACCTACACCGAATACGCCATTGACGGCGATCAGGCCGCCCGCCGGGCCATGTCTGAGAAAGCGGGTGGACGCACCAGTGTTCCCCAGACCTTCATTAACGGTGAACACGTCGGCGGCTGTGATGACCTCTACGCCCTTGAGCGCAGTGGCCAGCTCGATGCCCTGCTGGGAGCCTGAGCTTGAGCGCTCTCACTAGCGGTCTGCCCGCGCAGCTGTTTGTGATCGATCCGATCGCACGGCTGCGTCCAACCAAAGACTCCAGCGTCGCCCTGATGCAGGCGGCCCAGCGCGCCGGTCAGCAGGTCTGGGTCTGTACGCCAGCCCAGCTTTCCGTGCAAGGCCAGGACGCCCTGGTGCAGGCCCAGCCGATTCGCTTGGCTGAGATCAGGCCGACGGCGAGCGGCTGGGACCTTCCGGACCAGTGGTTTGAAGCGGATGAGCCCCGCTGGCTTCCCCTCAGCAGCTTTCCGCTGGTGTGGATGCGCAAGGACCCACCGGTGGATGAGGCGTACCTCTACGCCACCCACCTGTTGGAGCTGGCGGAGCGCCAGGGGGTGCGGGTCCTGAATCGCCCCGCTTCGCTGCGGGCTTGGAACGAAAAGCTGGGAGCGCTGCGTTGGAGCCATCTGATGGCCCCCAGCCTGGTCAGCGCTGATGTGGAGCAACTGGCGGCCTTTGCCGCAGACCACGGTGATGTGGTGCTCAAACCCCTCGGCGGGCGAGCCGGTCAAGGGGTCGTGCGCAGCCATGGAGCAGCGCCGGGTTTGAAGGCCCTGCTTGAGCTGGTCACGGCCCAACAGGCCCTGCCGGTGATGGTCCAGGCCTTTCTTCCGGCGGTGACGGCCGGCGACAAGCGCATCCTCTTGGTGGATGGTGAGCCCCTGGGGGCGGTGAACCGCAAGCCTGCGGCCGGGGAGTTCCGCAGCAACCTCGCGGTGGGTGGCTCGCCCCAGGCGACGGAACTGACCGAGCGGGAGCGTCAGATCTGCGCGGAGTTGACCACAAGCCTGCGGGCGGAGGGGCTGTTCTTCGTCGGCATCGACGTCATTGATGGACGCCTGAGTGAGATCAATGTCACCAGCCCCACCGGCGTGCGTGAGGTGGAGCGGCTGAGCGGCATCCCCATGGCCGATCAGACGATGGAGCGCCTCCTAGCTGGGTAGGCCTGCTCCGCAGTGATCGCAGAACTGAGCTTCAGCCCTGTGGCTCGTGGTGTGGCACTGCCCGCAGCTGCGCTGCACCAGGGTCGGTTGCAACCGCTGCATCTGCTGGAATTTCGCCCCAACAATTCCAGTGGGAACGGCAATGATGCTGTAGCCCAGGAGCATCACCAATGAGGCCACGCAGCGGCCGAGGGGTGTGACTGGAGCGACATCGCCGTAGCCCACGGTCGTGATGGTTACGACGGCCCAGTAGATGCCAATCGGGATGCTGCGGAAGCCGCTCTCGGGGCCTTCGATCACGTACATCGCGGTGCCGATCAACACCACCAGCGCAACGATGGTCAGCAGGAACACCGTGATCTTGCGGCGGCTCTGGACGAGGGCCTGACGCAGCTGATCGGCCTCCTTGAGGTAGGCCCCCAGCTTGAGGATCCGGAACACCCGCAGCAGGCGCAGCACCCGAATGATCAGAAAGGCCTGACCGACGGGGATGCCAATGGTCAGGAGGGGCGGAATGCTCGAGACCAAATCCACCACGCCAAAAAAGCTGCGGGCGTAGCGCAGGGGCGTGCGGCTACAGAGCAGCCGCAGCAGGTACTCCAGGCTGAAGAGGGTGGAGAAGACCCACTCGGCACCGCTGAACCAGGGGCCAAACAGGCTGTCCAGCTGGCGATCACTTTCCAGAGCCACCAGCAGCACGCTGGAGCCGATGGCGATCAGCAGAGCGAGATCGAAGTTCTTGCCGGCGGGGGTGTCGGATTCAAAAATCACCCGCTCGAGTCGGGTTTTGCCCAGCCATTGGCGCAGGCCCAGGGCAGCCAGCAGGCAGAGGGCCAAGAGGACCGTGCCGACCCCCAGCTGCATCAGCGCAGGCTCTCGCTGTGGGGCAAATCGAGTTGCTGTTGGAGCACCCCGAGTTTCAGGGCGACTTCCGCTAGCTCGCGCTCAACCGCGGACCCGCGCACCAGGCCAGCGCCAGCGGTGAGCTCGAGCCGGCGGCCCTGGAGGCTGCCGCTGCGGATGGCGACGCGCAGTTCGGTGTCCCCTTCGCTGTCGATCCAGCCGATTGGTGCGGCGTAGTAGCCCCGCTCGAATGGCTCCAGGCTGCGCAGGGCAGCCATGGCCTCGCGGCGGGGAAGGCCGGCCACCGCCGGGGTGGGATGCAGGGCGGCCGCCAGGGAGAGCGGTTGTTGATCCTCGAGCGCCGCACTGATGGGGGTGTGCAGATGCACCATCTGCCCGTGCCTGGCCAGTCGCGGGTGACGCGGTCTGCGGGTGGTCAGGCCTGCGGCGCGCAGGACGTCGGTGATCGCTTCGACCACGAGTTCGTGCTCACGCCGGTCCTTATCGGAGCGGGTCAGCAGCTCGGCAGTCGGCCCCACCGGCGCCGTGCCGGCCAGGGCGTCGCTGCGCAGTTGTCCCTGGCGCACCGTCAGCAGTCGCTCGGGCGAGGCGCCCAGCAGGGCTGGACCTCCAGCCTGCTGCCAGAGAAAACGGCAGCTGCCGGGTTGGCGCAGCCGGAGTTGGGCCAACAGCTGGAGCGGATCCAGCGGTTGATCGAGGAGCAGTTGCTGGCGCACCGCCAGCACCAACTTGCGCAGGCGACCCTCCTCGACCAGTTCCACGCCGCGCTGCACCACAGAGCGGTAGCCCTCCTGCCAGGAGGAGCGGCTGGCGATGGCCGGACCAGGGGCATGCCCCTGGTCGGCGCAGGGATCGGAGGGCAGGGCACCCAGGCGCTCGGCCTGCTCCCAGAGTTCTTCGGCGACGCTGCGGGCGCTGATGTCCCCGCCGAGGTTGCGCTGCAGCCGCAGCCAGCAGTGGCGCCCCTGCTTGCTCAGCTGCCAGCGGGGCAGGACCGCCTGAACGCCAGGCACCCCTTCGCCTTCGTGCAGGGGGCTGTCAAAAAACGAGAACGCCAGCAGCACCCTGGGCCGTGCCAGGGGCGGGCAGTGTTGCGGTGCGGCCAGGCGATTGAGGCTGACGGCACTGAAGCGCTGGGCTAATTCGAAGCGCCGGGGACCGCTGAGTTCCAGGCTGTTGCAGCGTCCGCTGGCGGCGAGGCACAGCCCGGGGGCGCTGTCCCAGAGGAAGCGAAACCGCTCTCCCTCTTCCAGCTGGCTGAGCAGCGCCATCGGATCCCGGCTGGGGATCGCCACGGCCAGGCTGAGCACGCCCTCTCCCTCGAGCTGGCGCTCACCTGCCTGGGCGGCGGTCAGCAGATCGCTGAAGCTGGTTGTGACGCTGGTGGGGGCCTGCAACCGAAACGGGCCGATGCGGCTGCTCAAATGTATGGGCCTTCCCGCACCTCGAGTTGCCTCTGCCCGCTGACGAGCCTCAGGTCGTCGCAAGCCTTCATGCCCCTGCCGCCGAGCGCAGGCGCCTGTGGAAGGCTGCGATCAAGTGGCCGATGTATGCCGTGGCCGTGATGCCAGTCCTGCTGGCCGCCGGTTGGCGTGTGCAGCAGGAGCTCCCGGTGCGGCTGGATCAGCTGCTGTTGTTTCTGCTCGCGGCCGTGCTGCTGCTGGCCTGGGAGAACCTGGCCAATGACGTCTTTGATGCGGATACGGGCGTCGATGCCAACGGGAAGCCCCATTCCCTGGTGAATCTCACGGGCCGGCGGGATCGGGTGTCGCTTCTGGCCAATGGAGCTCTGTTGCTCGGCCTGCTGTTGATGGCCCTGGTGGCTGTGCGTAGCCATGGCGCCGTGCTGGCCCTGGTGCTGGCCTGCTGCGGTCTGGGCTACCTCTACCAAGGCCCCCCGTTCCGCCTGGGCTATCGCGGCCTGGGAGAGCCCCTCTGTTGGTTGGCCTTCGGTCCCTTGGCGACGGCCGCCGGCTTGATGGCCCTCGCCCCAGCGGGAGCAGCTGCGGTGCCCTGGCGGGCGGCCCTGGAGTTGGGCAGTGGTCCGGCCTTGGCGACGACCTTGGTGCTGTTCTGCTCCCACTTCCATCAGGTGGAGGAGGACGCGGCCCATGGCAAACGCTCTCCTGTGGTGCGCCTGGGCACGGGACGGGCGGCGGCCCTGGTGCCCTGGTTGGTGGCGGGTTGCCTGGCGTTTGAGTGGGCGCCGGTTCTGGTGAACCATTGGCCCTTGACCGCACTGCTGGGGGCGGCGGGCTTGCCTCCAGCCCAGGCCCTGATTCGCCTGCTGCGGGAGCACCACCGCGAACCGGACCGCATCAGTGGCAGCAAGTTTTTGGCCCTGCGTTTCCAGGCCCTCAATGGCTTGGGCCTGGCCCTGGGCTTGGCCTTGGGCTGATGCAACTGCAGTGGCGGCCCTATTGCTTTCGGCTGCCCAGTGCCTTGGTCAGTGCCCAAGGACGCTGGCTGGAGCGTCGGGGTTGGTTGCTGCGACTGCAGGGACCGGCTGGGCGCTTGGGATGGGGGGAGGTGCCCGAGCTGCCCGCCGCCTGGATCAAACCTGAGCCAGGGCGGCTTCCGCTGCAGCAGGCCCTCGAGCAATTCCCGCTGGAGCAGGAGCGCAGCGGACTCGAGGCGCAGCTGCCCGAGCTGCCCAGTGCCTTGGCCTTGGGCTTGGGGATGGCCCTGGCTGAGCTGGATGGCCTGGGCGAGGACGGCTGGCTCCAGGCGCCCACCTCCGCTGAGCTTCTGCCGGCTGGTTCGGAGGTTCTCCCGGCCCTGGCGGCCCTGCTGGAGCGTTCATCCGCGGCTCCCCGGACTGTGAAGTGGAAGGTGGCGGTCGGCGCTGACGCCCAGGAGCGCGCGCTGTTGGATCGGTTGCTGGAGCAACTCCCAGCGAATTGGCACCTGCGCCTGGATGCCAACGGCGCCTGGGATCGTCAGACGGCCCAGGGTTGGGCGGAGCGCCTGCAGGGCGAGTCGCGCTTGCAGTGGCTGGAGCAGCCGCTGACTCCCGCTGATGTCCAGGGGCTGAGGAGCCTGACGGAGCGCGTTCCAGTGGCCCTCGATGAAGCCCTGCGGCAGTGCCCGGAGCTCTATGGCACCGACTGGACGGGCTGGCGCGTGCACCGGCCCCTGGCGGAGGGTGATCCGCGTCCTCTGCTTCAGCAGTTGCAGCGGGGCCTGCCCCGCCTGGTGGTCAGCACGGCCTTCGAGACAGGGATTGGCCGGCGCTTTCTGCATCACCTGGCCGGTCTCCAGGCCCTCGGCCCCACTCCGGTTGCCCCGGGCCTGGCGCCCGCCTGGCAGCCAGAGGGCCCCCTGTTCAGCGCCGATCCCCAGCAGGTTTGGGAGGCGGCAGCCCCATGAGCCCCTTGCGCTTGCTGCTGGATCAGGGGGACCGTGCGGCCTTGGCCGAGCAGCTGCGGCTGAGTTGGCGCGATGGACTGACCACGGCGGTGGTGGCGCCCCAGGAACAGGAGATGGTGGCGCCCCTGTTGGAGGCAGCCCTGCCAGCCGACCTGGGCCCGGGAGTTGTGCTGGGAACCGGCGGCAGTGCCGGCGCGCGCCGCTGGTGCCTGCAGCCCTTGGCTGGCCTGCAGCGCGCGGCCACAGCCACGGCCGAATGGCTCCTGGGCGTCGGCCTCGATCCGGGGAACTGTGAGCTGCTCAACCCCCTGCCGCTGCACCACATCAGTGGCCTGATGCCCCTGGTGCGGGCCGAGCAGTGGCGGGTGCCCATGCGTTGTTTGCCGCCGCAGTGGTTGCGGGATCCGGCCCTGCTTGTTGAAAACGCCCCCCTCGATCGCAAGCGGCCGGCGCTGGTCTCACTGGTGCCAACGCAGCTGCAGCGGCTGCTGGAGGATCCCCGCGCTCTGGCCTGGTTGCGCGGCTGTGCCGTGATCTGGGTCGGCGGAGCGGCCTTGCCGCAGGCGCTGGCGGAGGCCTGCCGGCGCGAGGGCCTGCACCTGGCCCCCTGCTACGGCAGTACGGAGACGGGGGCGATGGTGGCGGCTCAGTTGCCGCAGGCTTTTTTGGCGGGACAGAGCGGTTGCGGTCAGCCCTTGGCCCATGCCGAGCTGCAGGTTGACCCCAGCAGCGGCGCCCTGCAGATCCGCGGCGAGAGCCTGGCGGCGGCCCTCTGGTCTGGTGAGGCCTGGGAGCCCCTGCCGCTGCAGCAGGGCTGGTGGAGCAGTGGCGACCTCGCCCGCCTTGATGCGGGTGGTCTTCAGCTGCTGGGCCGGCTGGATGGTGCGATCCAAAGCGGCGGGGAAACGGTGTTCCCTGAGCAGGTGGAGCTGGTGCTGCTGCAGCGGCTGAAGGAGGCGGGTCTGCCGATCGAGTCGCTGCTGCTGCTTCCGGTAGAGGACCCCCTGTGGGGCGCCCGCTTGCTGGCCCTGGTGCGGCCGGCCGGACCGCAGGACTGGCCAGCGCTGGAGCGCGCTCTGCAGCGCTTGGCTGAGCTGTTGCCTCCGGCCCAGCGGCCCCGTCAGTGGCTCTGCTGTGAGGCCTTGGAGCGCAATGCCATGGGCAAGTGGGAGCGCCAGCGCTGGCGCCATTGGCTCGAGTCCCTGCCGTGACAGATCCAGCGGCCTTTGCTAGAAGCGGCCTGTGGCGGGAGGACCGATGGTCGAGAGCAACCTCACCGAAGCCAGCAATAAAAAGCTCGCGGCTGGCCTGCTGGCGATCTTTTTGGGCTCATTCGGTGTGCACAAATTTGTGCTGGGTTACAACACCGCTGGGCTGATCATGTTGCTGGTCACGGTGTTGACCTGTGGCATCGCTGGTTTTGTGATGGGCGTGATTGGAATCATTGAGGGAATCATCTACCTCACGAAGACCCCAGAAGAATTCGAGTCGATCTACATCCAGAACAGCAAAGAGTGGTTCTGAGGTGTGGCCTTGAAGTCGGCCCATCGCTGGATCCTGCCGCTCTCCGCTCTGGTCAGTGTGGGCTTGTTCTCAACGGTTCCGGCGCAGGGATTCCACCCCTTTGCTCTTCTGGCGAGTTTGCTGCCCCTGCAACTGGCTGCGCTGTTCTGGTGCCTTGGCGTTGTTTCTAAAGGGGCTGAATCCCGCCTTGTAGGGCAGAGGCTTCCAGCCAACGATTGATCCCTGGCGGTAATTCACAGCGTTGCCGGCCGTCGCTGCGGATGGCCAGATGGCGTGTGAGCCCCTCAGCGACCAGCTGGTCGTCGCTGCTGAAGCTGTAGCGCACTTCAAAGCAGCCCGGATCGAGCCGCGTCGGTTTCAGGCTGATGGCCAGCGGGGATCCGCAGACCAAAGGGCGGCGGAAATCGGCGCTGCAGTGAACGATCGGTAGGCCCACCTCTGGAGTGCACCCAGGGGTCGGGAAAATCTCGGCTGCGTTGAGGCCAAAGCGCTCGAGGCTTTCTTCATAGGCCTCATGGCACCAGCGCAGGAGCTGTTGAAAGTGCATGACCCCGGCGGCGTCGGTTTCACCGAAACGCACGCTGCGGCAAAGCATCAACCAGCTGTTCGGATTCATTGCAGGCCGAAGTCAAACCCGCGAAGGGCTCTGCACGATGGGTTCAGTTTGAGGGATGACATGGCCTCGCCGCTGGCTACGGAATCACCCAGCATTAATCGGGCCTGGGAAGCCTTTGTTGCTCACGTGCCTGCGATTTTGTTGGCCTGGATCGCGGCGATGGGCATCAGCGTGATCGGCACGGTGGTCTATTTCGTGATCAGTGCCTTGCTGACGATGCTCAGCGGCGCCGACCCCAATGGCGGTGGAACGGTGTTGGCGATGGTCCTGGGGCAGCTCGGTCAGTTGCCCTTCATGGTCCTCTCCAGTTTCGTCGGGGTGTTGCTTGCGGCTATTCCCGCTCTCTATTACGAACGCGGTGAGGTGATTACGGTTCAGGCTGCCTTTGCAGCGCTGTTCGAGAAGCCCTGGCGTTACCTCTGGGCCGGTGTTCTGTTTACGGTCCTGGTTCTGGTGGGCTTCCTCTTTTGCGTGCTTCCAGGGGTGTTGATCTTGTTCGTCACCCCTCTCTATGTGAATCGCATTTTCAACACCAACTTGAGCGTGACCGATGCTTTTGCCGCGTCGGTCCAGGCCCTCTTTCGCTCTCCCCAGGGGATCCAGTATTTGGGTCTGGAACTGCTCACGACCCTTCTTGTTCTGGTGGTGTCGATCTGCACCTGTGGTTTCGGCGCGCTTTTGGCGCTACCGGTGAGCTCTTTTTACCTGCAGAATGCCGCTTACAGCAAGGGTTTAATTAGTTCGTGATTGGTTGGAGCTCTACGCCTTGTAGCTTGTTCTTCGCCTCTCTGTAACCGGCTTCGAGCGCTGTGTCGCAGCAGCTCCAGTCGAGGAGCCCTGCTGACATCAGGTCTGGTTTGAGTACACAGTCCGCAAGATGTTCCGCGTCGTCTGACTTTTGTCGTGCAGCGCCCAGAATGGAATACAAGATTGTGTCGGTTAGTAATGGCATCGATCGCTTGGCCAGGCCGGCCCTGGATAGCCATTGAATGATGGCGCCTTTGCTATCTGCAAGCGTTGGGATCGTGCGTTGGCCCTCTCCATGGTCGAGAGAGATTGCGATCACGACTCCTGAAGTTGAGCTCCGCGCTTCGGTAATCGGAAGGTTGTCAATAACGCTGCCGTCAACGTGAAGAGAACCATCCTCCATTTGGACCGGTGGAAGTATGCCTGGAATCGACATGCTCGCGATCACGCGATCCAGTAGGTTCCCAGCCGACCAGGCTGTCAGATGGTTTCTTGAGATATTTGTGGAAAGTGGTCGAAAAGGAATCCAGGTGTCGTGAATGTCGAAACTGCTGTAATCGGTCTTGAGTTGTTCGAGGCCTGTGCTGTACTGAAGAAGGGAGTGGAATGACGGGGAAAAAGAGTAGGGAGAGCCATCGACAAAAATCACTCTCATGTACTTATAAATAGCCTCCCAGGGCATCTCAAAGGAGCAAAGCATGCCAACGAAGGATCCAATGCTGACCCCGTAGATCAAATCAAGTTCTAGTGCTCCTGTCTCTTGAAGAGCCTTGATGGCGCCGACATGTGCGAAGCCCTTGGCTCCTCCGCCCCCAAGTACCAAAGTCGTTGCGATTCCAAGGATGCACCGCGCCGCTCTTAGGGCGTCGGTTTGACAATCTTTGCGCACATTGTAGACATGGTGAACTGTTAGGCTGCTTGCCCTTTCTTGTAGCGGATCGGGTTTTTCCTGCTCCGATGGCCAGAGTCGAATGAGGTCAACCACTTCATCCTTTCTGGTGGATATCTGGGCACTAATCTCATTGCCGCTGATCAAAAGAAGGTTGGCATCAATGAGCTTTAGGTTGGAAGCCGAGATCAGTGTGTGTTCGTCAATGAGGAATGCGACTGAGCGTTCATTCTCGATCGATCGAGTGATATCGGCGATTTGTTCCTCGTGTGGCCATGCGCCTCTGCGTTTGTCAATGATGTCGATCTTTTCTGATTGAGAGAGTGCATCGCAGAGTTGCTCTGCTCCGCTGGAGTCGGTGCGATTCAGGCTGTCTCTGATCACAATGCGCCTTGCGCCATAGCCCTTGTTCAGTGTTCTTCCTCTCGAGGCCTCGCGTGCGATTGAGGCCAGCATTCTTTTGCAGAGTCTCGGTGATTGATCCAGTAATTGGTTGAACGCGTCGCTGTCAATGGAAGCAAGAGTGCTCTCCGTTGTGGCGATCGCGGTTGCTGATCTCGCATTGCCGCAGAGCATTGCGTATGTTCCAAAGAGGCTTCCTTTTGAAGCCCTGTGAAATGACGTTTTCGTTCGTGAGTTGGATAATTCATAAAGGCTGATAATGTCTTCCAGTACGACATAGGCTTTTCCGCCTGTGTCGCCCTGTTGAAAGATCAACTCATCGGGTTCGAAATGCTCGACTTTGAACAGTTCGCCTTTGATGTCGGACGGATCAATGCAGTCAAAGAACGGTGAGATACTGACCAGCTTCTCGATGATTCTCATGCGGGTCAGGCTTGGCCTTCTGCCTACCGTATGAAGGCAGTCGTGGCTCGTCAAGGAGAGCGCCTTACAGTCTGCTGGTCCTCGCGAAAGATTCCGTTTAGAGATTGTGTGAGGTTGGTGAGTCTATGCGCTCTATCTGTGTCGGCTTCCCCTCTGATTGCTGTTAATAGCAACTAACTCAAGAGCGGGAAGTGAAGCCATGCGGGTGCTGCCATGTCTCCAATGTTGACGACAATGCGCATGAGCCAGTAGGCAAGCAAACCGACGGCGAAGCTCCCCAGGGGCCAGGCCGGGATCCCCCGCGGCAGCAGGCGCCGTTGGCGGATTGAGAACACGGACCAAGTCAGTAGGGCCACCGCTACCACTGGGCCAAAAGCATGGAGCTGCAGGGCCCCATCAAGGTTGCCGGTCAAGCTGGCGGCGGTGGCGCGGGTCAGGTAGCAGGTCGGGCAGGGAACGCCCGTGAGTGCCCGCAGCGGACAGCCCCAGCCGGGCAGGCCCGGGTGCAGGCCCTTCAGCCAGAGCGCGCCGGTGAGTCCGGCAGGCAGCAGATAGCCGCTGCGTTGAATCCGTTGAAGAAACCGATTAGCGGTCAACCGAGCCCATGATCACGTCGATCGAGCCCAGGATCGCCATGATG
>NZ_JAFMKL010000176.1:0-2512 GCF_017852955.1 Vulcanococcus sp. DEBay_Sum22DG08_74 | reverse complement strand
CAGCGCCTGCCAAGAGGGTGCTACCGCGTCTTTCTCAGCCAAGAGCGGCGAGGCGGATTCGGGCCATGCAATGGCGAGATCAGGGTCACTCCAGAGCAGGGAGCGCTCGCTCTCTCGATCCCAGAAATCGGTTGTCTTGTAGAGCACCTCCGCCTGGGGGCTCAGGGTCAAAAAGCCATGGGCAAAGCCCACCGGCACCCAGAGCTGCTGTTGGTTCTCGCTGCTCAGGCAGGTGCTGACCCACTGGCCAAAGGTGGGGGAAGACTGGCGGCAATCCACCGCCACATCAAAGATCTCGCCCTGGATGCAGCGCACCAACTTCCCTTGGCCATGGGGGTCCTTTTGAAAGTGCAGTCCGCGAAGAACCCCCTGACTGGAGCGGGAGTGGTTGTCTTGAACAAAGTCAGCGGGTGACTGCCCATCCGCCTCCAGAACAGCGTTGAAGCTGCGCTGGTTCCAGCTTTCGTAGAAGAAGCCACGGGCATCGCCGAACACCCGGGGGGTGATCAGCAGGGGGCCGGACAACTGCACTCCGGCCGCCGTCGCTAGGCGCTCAGCCTGCATTGGCAAACTCCAGCAGCTGCAGCAGATACTCGCCGTAGCCGCTCTTGCGCAGGGGCTGAGCCAGGGCCGCGAGCTGATCGCCGCTGATCCAGCCCATGCGCCAGGCCACCTCCTCGGGGCAGCCCACCTTCAAGCCCTGGCGATGCTCGAGGGTGCGGATGTAGCTACCGGCCTCGTGGAGTGAATCGCAGGTGCCGGTATCGAGCCATGCCATGCCACGGCCCATGAGCTCCACCTGCAGCTGGCCATCCCGCAGGTACTGACCGTTGAGATCCGTGATCTCCAACTCACCCCGCGCTGAGGGCACCACCTGCTTTGCGCGCTCCACCACGGAGTCGTCATAGAAGTAGAGGCCCGTCACCGCGTAGCGGGACTTGGGCTTGGCGGGTTTCTCCTCAATGCTCAGGACCTGGCCATCTGTGGAAAACTCAACGACGCCGTAGCGCTCCGGATCCCGGACCGGATAGGCAAAGACCGTGGCCCCCTGGGCGGTTGCGTTGGTGCTGCGCAGCTGAAACAGCAGGTCATGGCCGTGGAACAGGTTGTCCCCGAGAACGAGGGCCGCCGGCGCACCAGCCAGAAACGCTTCACCAATCAAAAACGCCTGGGCTAAGCCGTCGGGGCTGGGCTGCACCGCATAACGGATCTCCATGCCCCAGGCGGAGCCATCCCCAAGCAAGCGCTGGAATGCGGCTTGATCGTGGGGGGTGGTGATCACCAAGACCTCACGAATCCCCGCCAGCATCAAGGTGCTGAGGGGGTAATAGATCATCGGCTTGTCGTAGACGGGCAGCAGCTGCTTGCTCACCGCCTGGGTAATCGGGTGAAGCCGCGTCCCCGAACCACCGGCGAGAATGATGCCCTTGCGCTCCTGAGCCAAGGTTGTCCGCCCGCTGGGAGGATGTTGGCATGGAAGGGACCAGGCTGATCCTGCATGCCCCGGGTGCTCCAGGACTGCGCTGGCTCGGCATGGGACCAGGCTGGAGGCCGACCCGCGGCCTGTTCAAGCTGCAGCGGCTGTTCAACCAACACGCCTTCTGGGCAGAGAACCGCTCCATCCATGAGCTTCAGCGCATGCTCCAGGGCAGCGCAGCCGTCGCCAGCCTTTGGCAAGGCAAACGCCTTGTGGGCTTTGGTCGCGCCACAAGCGATGGGATCTATCGCGCCGTTCTGTGGGATGTCGTTATCCCTGAGGACCTGCAGGGCAAGGGTCTAGGCCGGCTGCTGGTGGAGGCCCTAGCCAATTCTCCGCAGCTCAAGGGAGTGGAGCGGGTCTATCTGATGACCACCAACAGCGCCGGCTTCTACAGGCAGCTGGGCTTTGAAGAGGTCGCGGGACAACGGCTGATGCGCCGGGACAACTAAGCCTTGGGCAAAGCGGCCATCAGGCTGCCCATCTCAATGGCTTGCAGGCCATAGCTCCAGCCCAAATTGCTCTTGATGCCCGCCCGCTCCAAGGCCTGCTGCATCGTGTCGGTGGTAAGGACGCCAAAGATCACCGGCACGCCGGAGTCGCGGCTCACTGCCGCAACACCTTTGCTGACCTCTGAGACCACCACATCGAAGTGGGGGGTGTCGCCGCGGATCACCGCTCCCAGGGTGATCACCACTTGGTAGCGACCGGATTGGGCCAGGCGCTGAGCCACCAAAGGGATCTCAAAGCTGCCTGGAACCCAGGCCACATCCAACTGGGCGCTGCTATCGGACGTATCAATCCCGTGACGGGAGAGGCAATCGAGGCAGCCGCTCAGCAGCTTGGCCGTCACTAAATCGTTAAAGCGGGCAACAACAACGGCAACCCGCAATCCAGACGCGCCGGAAAACTGGCCTTCAAAAACGGTCACGTCAGCTGAGCTCGCGATCTGCTCAGCCTAAGCAGACGTGTATCAAGCGACGAAGAAGCTCATGCCCCAGTTGACCAGCACCAGAGCAACCCACGCGATGCTGC
>NZ_JAFMKL010000057.1:0-11235 GCF_017852955.1 Vulcanococcus sp. DEBay_Sum22DG08_74 | reverse complement strand
TGGTGCTTGAAACCCTCCTCTGCTTCAAGCGTGCTGGTGCGGATTTGATCCTCACTTATCACGCCTGTGATGCAGCCGAATGGCTGCGCCAGGGCTGAGGCTGGCTTCTCAACGGTTGAGACAGCGGCCATCTCACAATGGGTTGGTCGCCTTGAGCCCCATGTCCTGCAACCATCGCCTTGGCCATGTCGCCCTGCGGGTGCAGGACATGGAGCGGGCCAAGCGTTTCTATCTCGATTTGGGCTTGCGGCTGACCTGGGAAGCCGAGGACTGGTGCTATGTCCAGTGGCCCACCGGTGAGGGCATTGCCCTGCTTAGCCCGGATTACAAGGCGGCAGGCCCCCACTTCGCCTTTCACGTCCAGAACCGCTCTGAAGTGGATCAGGTGCGGGAGCAGCTGCTGGCCAAGGGGCACTCCTGCGGTCCGGTGCATGACCACCGCGACGGCACGGCCTCCTTCTATATGCAGGATCCAGAAGGGAACTGGTTGGAGATGCTCTATGAGCCCGCCGGCGGGCTGCCCTCCAATATCGGAGCCGAGCCGATACCTCTGACCTACTCGTGACGGCTGAGCTGCACGCGCCCATCCAACAGGAGGCCCTGGAGCTACTGGAGTGGCCGCGGCTGGCCCAACACGTCTCCAGCTTCGCCAGCACCGCCGCCGGTCGCGTCGTGGCGGCGCGGTTGCCCCTGGCCACGACCCGTCAGCAGAGCGTGGACTGGCTGGCGGAGACGACCGAGCTGCTGGCGCTGGATGGCCTGATCGAAGGGGGGCTGAGCTTTCAGGGGGCTGCTGATCTGGATCACACCCTCCAGCTCTGTGCCAAAGGAGGGGTGGCCAGCGGTGATGACCTCTTGTCCGTGGCCACAACCTTGGCTGCGGCCCGGCGCCTGCGCCGGCAGATCGACGATCCCGAGCTGCGGCCGGTGACGACCGCCCTGGTGGAGCCCCTACGCACCCTGCCGGAGCTGGAGCAGCGCCTGCGCTTTTGCATTGAGGACGGGGGGCGTGTGGCGGATCGCGCCAGCCCTCCCCTCTCGGGCTTGCGTTGTCAGCTCGCTTCCGTGCGGATGGAGCGCCGTGATCGTCTGAATGAGCTGATTCGTCGTTACGCCGCGCTCCTCCAAGACACGGTGGTCGCCGAGCGCAATGGCCGACCGGTCTTGGCGGTGAAGGCGGGCGCCGGCAGTCAGTTGCCGGGCCTGGTGCACGACAGCTCCGCCTCCGGCAACACCGTCTTTATCGAGCCCCAGGCGGTGATCCCCCTGGGCAACCGGATCCGGCAGCTGGAAGGCGAGGAGCGCGAGGCGGAGCGGGCGGTGCTCCAGGAGCTCAGCGCCCTGGTGGGAGAAGAGCAGCCGGCGCTCGAGCACCTGCAGCAGGTCCTGATTCAGCTGGATCTGGCCCTGGCCCGCGCCCGATACAGCGCTTGGCTGGGGGCTGTGCGCCCCGAGCTGGAGGCCGATCCCCTGGCGCCGCTTCAGCTGGAGGGGCTGCGGCATCCGCTCTTGCTCTGGCAAGAACGTCGCCAGGGAGGCCGAACGGTCGTTCCCGTGAGCGTCCGCGTGGAGAGCAGCCTGCGGGTGGTGGCGATCACCGGCCCGAACACCGGCGGCAAAACGGTGACCCTTAAAAGCGTCGGCCTGGCGGTCCTCATGGCCCGGGCGGGCTTGTTTGTGCCCTGCAAAGGGTCGCCGCGTTTGCCCTGGTGTCAGCAGGTCCTCGCGGACATTGGCGATGAGCAGTCCCTCCAGCAGAACCTCTCGACCTTCAGTGGCCATGTGCGCCGGATTGCTCGGATCCTGGAGGCCCTGCCTGCCGCCGGTAGCGATCTGGCGACCCAGGCCGGAGCTCAATTGGTGCTTCTCGATGAGGTGGGTGCCGGCACCGATCCCACCGAGGGGACCGCATTGGCCATCGCCCTGCTGAAGCAGTTGGCGGATCGGGCGCGCTTGACCATTGCCACGACCCACTTCGGGGAGCTGAAAGCCCTGAAGTACGACGACCCGCGCTTTGAGAATGCCTCCGTCGCCTTCGACGTCGAGAGCCTCTCGCCGACCTATCACCTGCAGTGGGGCATCCCTGGCCGCAGTAATGCCCTGGCCATCGCCACCCGACTGGGTTTGGACGGCGGTGTCCTTGAGGCGGCCCAGGCCCTGCTGGCTCCCCGGGGAGAAGGGGAACTCAATCAAGTGATTGCGGGGCTGGAGAGCCAACGTCAACGGCAACAGGAGGCGGCCGAAGAAGCGGCTGCCCTGCTGGCGAGAACCGAGCTCTTGCATGAGGAGCTCCTCATGCGCTGGCAGCAGCAGAAGGAGCAGAGCGCTGAGCTGCAGGAGCAGCGCCGCGAGCAACTGGAGCGCTCGATCCGTGATGGCCAAAAGGAGGTGCGCCGCATCATTCGACGTCTCCGCCATGGCCGTGGCACAGGCAGCAGTGAACTCGGTGAATCAGCTCGCCGGGCAGGGCAGCAGCTGAAGCAGCTGGAGCAACAGCATCGCCCCCTGCCGGAGCGCCGTGACCACAAGGGTTGGCTCCCCAAGGTTGGCGATCGCGTGCGGGTCCTCTCCCTCGGCAAGGCAGGTGAGGTCCTCTCCCTCAGTGAAGACGGCCAGGAGCTCAGTGTCCGCTGCGGGGTGATGCGTCTCAACCTGGAGCTCTCCGCCATTGAGGGACTTCAGGGCGAGAAGCCCGAGCCGCCGCAAGCCCAGGTCTCGATCCGCAGTCGCCGCAATCCCGCCAGTCGAGGTCCTGAGGTGCGCACGGAGCGCAACACCATCGATGTGCGGGGCATGCGGGTGCATGAAGCCGAGTCCGCCGTGGAAGAACACCTGCGCGGAGCCAACGGTCCGGTTTGGGTGATCCACGGAATCGGCACCGGCAAGCTCAAACGCGGACTGAGGGAGTGGCTCTCCAGCGTTCCCTATGTGGAGCGGGTTACGGACGCCGCCCAGGGGGATGGCGGCCAAGGCTGCAGCGTGATCTGGGTGAAGTGAGGGGTTAGCCCAGCGATGGCAGTACCGGTTCTGGACCGCTGGCTGTAGGGGCGATTGGCTCGGGCGCCGGAGGGATCGCTTCTCCGTCGGCGTCAAAGAACCGCCAGCCCTTCGGATCGATGTCCAGGTGGACCGTTTCCCCTGGGGTCAGCTGCTCGCTGGGATCGGCCCTTAGCTGAACCAGGTGGCTTCCCTCCTGCAAGCGGCAGGTGAGCAGTTGTTCATTGCCGAGGCCCTCCACATGGCAGACCTCCGCCGGCAGATTGCGGTTGGTGGCCGGAGCCAAGTGCAGGTGTTCCGCCCGCAGGCCTCCCGTGAGGGCTTCGCTGCCCCCCGCCTCCTGCCAGTGCAGGAGGGCATCACCGCTGGGACCTTCCGGGAGAAAACGCCGGCTCCCGAGCTGCAGTTGACCCTTGCCGGCAACGTTGACGGGCAGCAGGTTCATGGCGGGGCTACCGATGAATTGCGCCACAAAGAGGTTGCTGGGCCATTGATAGAGCTCCGCCGGTGTCCCGAGCTGTTGCAGGCAACCGCGGTTCAAGACGGCGATCCGATGGCCCATGGTCATCGCTTCCACCTGGTCGTGGGTTACGTAGACCGTCGTGGTGCCCAGACGGCGCTGAAGCTCGACGATCTGGGCGCGGGTTCCCGTTCGCAACTTGGCATCCAGGTTGCTCAGGGGTTCATCCATCAGGAAGACGGACGGTTGACGGGCGATGGCACGCCCTAGGGCGACCCGTTGTTTTTGCCCGCCGGAGAGTTCCTTGGGCATCCGCTCCAGCAGATGCTCCAGCTCCAGGGTGCTCGCGACCTCTTGGATGCGTGCTTCGATGCGCTGCTCTCGGCTGGAGGGAATCCGTAGCGCCTGGGGCAGAGTCCGTCCCGCCCGATGGAGGCCGTCTTGAAGTTGCTGAAGGCCCGTGCGTTGGCGCTGCCGGCGCAGGCCAAAGCCGATGTTGTCCGCCACGCTCAGGTGGGGATAGAGGGCGTAGCTCTGGAAGACCATCGCCACATCCCGCTGGGAGGGGCGCAGATGGGTCACCCGGCGACCGCCCACGATGATTTCACCGCCGCTTGGGCTCTCCAGTCCGGCCAGGAGGCGCAGCAGCGTGCTTTTGCCGCAGCCGGAGGGTCCGACGAGAACTAAGAACTCGCCATCACGGATGGAGAGATCCAGCTGCCGTAGGACCTCAACCGCTGCACTGCCCCGCCGCGGTGGGTAGGTCTTGCTGACCTGCTGGAAGCGAACCTCTGCCAAGAACCGGCCTCACGGCGGCCCGATCTTAGGGTTGGTCAAATGCAATTCATTGATCAGGCCCGGATCTCACTGCAGGCAGGACGCGGCGGCGATGGGATTGCCGCTTTTCGCCGTGAGAAGTACGTCCCTGCCGGTGGTCCCTCCGGTGGGGATGGCGGTCGTGGTGGTGATGTCTGGCTCGAGGCCGACCCCAACCTCCAAACCCTGCTGGACTTCAAATACAAGCGGCTCTTTGCCGCCGATGACGGTCGTCGCGGTGGGCCGAACAAGGCCACTGGAGCCAGCGGTTCTCCCCTGGTCATCAAGGTGCCCTGCGGAACGGAGGTCCGAGATGCCCGAACCCACATCCTTCTGGGGGACCTCACGGAGAAGGACCAGCGCTTGCTCGTGGCCGTCGGAGGCCGTGGTGGCCTGGGCAACGCCCACTACCTGAGCAACCGCAACCGCGCCCCTGAGAAGTTCACCGAGGGACGCGACGGCGAGGAGTGGTTGCTGCAGCTCGAGCTCAAGCTCTTGGCCGAGGTGGGGATCATCGGTTTGCCGAATGCCGGCAAAAGCACCCTGATTTCGGTGCTCTCTTCAGCCCGGCCCAAAATTGCCGACTACCCCTTCACAACCCTGGTTCCCAACTTGGGGGTGGTGCGCCGCCCCAGTGGTGATGGCACGGTCTTTGCTGATATCCCTGGCTTGATCGCCGGGGCAGCCCAGGGGGCTGGACTGGGCCATGACTTCCTGCGTCATATCCAGCGCACCCGTCTCTTGATCCACCTTGTGGATGCGAGCTCAGAGGACGTCCTGCACGATTTCCAGGTGGTGCAGCAGGAGCTGGCCGCCTATGGCAATGGCTTGGACGAGCGGCCCTGTCTGGTCGCCCTCAACAAAACCGAGTTGTTGCTCGAGGATGAGCTCGAGGAGAGGATCCAACAGGTCAGCGACCACTGCGGCCAACCGGTGCTGGATATCTCAGCAGCGACATCAAAAAATTTGGATCAGCTCTTGGCCAAGGTCTGGAAAGAGCTGGGGGTGTGAGCCAGAGAAACGAAGTTCCACTGGCTCACTGCTGAACGCTTAGAGACTCAGTCGTCGTAGACGAGGCACTCAGGGGCGTCGGGATTCAGGTCGCAGTAGACCTCCATCGGGGAGGGGTCTTTTTTGTCCTCGGGGTGGTGGGCCTTGTACTCCTCGAGGCCTTTCACTTCGTCCTCAAGGTGGCGCACTTTGCCTTGATCACCAGCAGCTTTGGCCGCTTCGATCTCGGACTTGTCCTTAGCGATGTGCTCGTCGATCGTGTTCATGCAATGAGGCCGGAGAGATCAGGCTGCTCGACGTCGCTGCACACCATACGGGGTGTCTGGCGGATGCGGAGCCAATTGTGATCGGGTTCTGATTTCGGCTTTCTGTTTTCTTCGCGGTCCGATCGCAGGACTCTGGCTAGCAGAGGGCTAGTGATGGGCTTCCAGATGGCGCGAATCACGCAGCGACACGATCGTCACTTCATGGATGAGTCCGGTCGTTTGTTCTGGATCAATGGCCCAGACCATCACTGCTATCTGTCTGAACAGAGGCAGTGGCGTGATGGGCTGAGCTTTGAAGACACCCTGGAGTGGAAGCAGTGCTCTCCGACCGGCTTGGTCAGTCAGCGTTTTCAGTCCCTGCAGGCGGCCTGCGAGGCCTTTGAACACAACCAGATCCAGTGGACCTTGGATCTCTACCTGCGGCACATGGGCGATGAGATGGCCCTTCAGCGCAGCCTGAGCGACTACAAGCCAACGGCGATGAAGGAGGCGGAAGCTCAATCGGGTCGCGCCCGCCAACAACCTTGGCTGGGGCAGGACACTCCGGTGATGCAGTGCGAGCTCAGCGCCAGACCATCCCGCCGTGCAGCGGACCTCCCCCCCCACGCCCATCGCCGCCGGCGCAGCAGTGCCCCTAGCTCGGCATCTCGCTGAGCTCGAGCCAGCGCTCTTCCCCAGCGGCGATCTGCTCAAGCAGGTTCGAGAGTTCTGCGCTCTGGGTCTCGAGGGCGGCGTAATCGCTGCCTCCTGCAGCCATGAGTGCTTCGAGTTCCTCCTTGCGTGCCTCCCAAAGGGGAAGGTTGGCGTCCAGTTGCTCGAGTTCACGGTTTTCCTTGAAGCTGCGCCGCCGGGCCTTGGCCGGTTTGGCGGGGGCCTCCTTGGCTTTCTTCTCTGCTGGACTGCTCGGAGCGGCTGGGGCTGGGCGGTTGGCGGCCTGCCGCTCGAGATAACTGCTGTAGTTCCCTTCAAAGCGCTGGAGCTGGCCGTCCTCGAAGCTGAAGAGGCGATCGACGGTGCGGTCGAGGAAGTAGCGGTCGTGGGAGACCACGACGACACAACCGCGGAAGTCCTCTAGGAAATCCTCGAGCACCGTCAGGGTCTGGACGTCGAGATCGTTCGTCGGCTCATCGAGCAGCAGGACGTTGGGCGCCTCAATCAGGAGGCGGCAGAGGTGCAGTCGCCGCCGCTCCCCGCCGGAGAGCTTGCTGACGGGCTGGTGTTGCTGCGCTGGAGGAAACAGAAATCGCTCCAGCAGCTGGGAGGCACTGAGGGTGGAACCCTCGATCTCGACAGTGCTGGCGGCCTCCTTGACGATGTCGATCACCTTGCGCTCCCGGCCGGCGGCATCGGTCTGATCGAGCACGGTGTGGCTGTGCTGGTCGAAGTAGGCGAGCTTCACGGTTGATCCCAGCTCAACCCGTCCGCCCTGGGGGATGCGTCGACCGGCAATCAGATCCAGCAGGGTTGATTTGCCGGAGCCATTGGGCCCGATGATCCCGATCCGATCCTCCGGGCTGAAGTCGTAGCTGAAGTCGCGCAACAGCGGCGTCTGGCCGCTGTTTTGGGCCTCCTCGCTGGCCCAGACCAGCACCGCCTCGGCTTCGATCGCTCGCTTCCCGAGCCGCCGCTGGTTGCTGGTCAGGCTCAGGTCCCCTTTCCCCTGGCGCTTGGGGGCCTCCTGCATGGCCTCGATCCGCTGGATGCGCGCCTTTTGTTTGGTGCTTCGCGCTTGGGGGCCCCGCTTGAGCCACTCCAGCTCACGCCGCAGCACTCCCTTGAATTTGGCTTCGCTGGCGGCAGCCGCTGCCTCCTCTTCGGCTTTGCGGGCGAGGTAATAGGCATAGTTCCCGCTGTAATTGCGGGCCTCGCCGCGGTCCACCTCCACGATTCGGTTGGTGACCTGATCGAGGACGTAGCGGTCGTGGGTGATCAGCACCAGGGACCCGCTGAAACGCTGCAGATAGCCCTGGAGCCACTGGATGCAGTCGGCATCGAGATGGTTGGTGGGCTCGTCCAACAGCAGGACATCCGGGTCGGCCACCAGGGCGGCCGCCAGGGCTAGGCGCTTGCGGTAGCCGCCGGAGAGATCCCCGACCCGGCGTTGGGTGTCGCCGATGCCCAGCCGCTGCAGAACTTCGCGGATTTGCTGCTCCAAGCCCCAGGCTTGGCTTTGGTCCATCCGTCCATTCAGTTGGCCCAGCTCCGCCAGCAGGGCGGCATCGTCGTCGCCCCGCTCATGGGCCGCGGCGAGGGCCTCGCTGACCTCGGTGTAGCGGCGCAGCAGCTGCATCTTCTCGCCGCTCTCAGCAAAGACCTGCTCGAGCACGGTCCGCTGCGGATCCATCTCCGGCTCCTGGCTCACCAGGACGATGCGGGCCTGGGGCAGGACCCGGCGGTTGCCACTCCCAGTGGGCTCGAGTCCCGCCAGGACTCGCATCAAGGTGGACTTCCCGGCGCCGTTGGGTCCGATTAGCCCCAGGCGCTCGCGTTCACCGATGTGCAGGGTCAGCCCGTCGAAGAGGGTGCGGATGCCGAAGTCCTTGCGGACATCCACCAGGCTGATCAGGCTCACAAGTTGGGGGGCTGTCGCTGCGCTTCCAGATAAGCAAACACGCTCTTATCGCCCACGTCGGCCGCGGCATCCATCGGGAATTTCCGCAGGGTCAGCACCAGCAGTAGCGCCGCCTCGATGGCCAGCAGGGTCGCCGTGGCTTCAGGGCTGAGCAGATGGCTGAGGCGTCCGAGCAGCGCCAGAGGCAGCAGCAGGGTCACGCCAATGGCTTCGGGGCGGCGGAAGCAGAAAAACTCCTTGAAGCCGATCCCCGCCAGGGCCGCGAAGAAGGGACCCACGGCCCAGATCCAGCGGCTGTCTGTGCTGACTGCGTCGGCCATTCCTTGGGGACCGGCGCTGATCAGCAGGGCGAGGAAGCCCAGGCATCCCGCCAGCCAGAACCATTGCAGGGCGCGGTGCAGGGGGCGCAGATAGATGTGAATCCAACGCAGGGCCAGGCCAACCCCTGCGGCCAAAGGCAGTAGCCAGGGCCAGATCCACGCTCCACCGAGCTGCTGCCATTGGATCAGCAGTGCGGCCTGGGCCACCGCCGCCGTGAAGAGGGCCAGCCGGTACCCCAGGACCTCGCGCCGGTCCGTGTCCGTGATGCTGTAGGTGCCATAGACACCTTCAAAGACCGGATCGGCGGCGGCGCTCATGCTGAGACGGTTCCTGACACCAGTGTGGCCAGAGCGGGGCCCGCGGGCACGATCCCCGAAGGATGGAGGGGAAACAGGGCGCCGAAGTAGTCCTTGCGCCAGGCCTGATCGCAGCAGGTTTCGGCCACGCCAGGCAGCGCGAAGAAGCGCTGTCTCCAGGCCCAGAGCCCAGGGAGTTGCCAGAGCGGCTGACGGCTGACCCCAAACAGGGGGGCGTAGACCAACTCCAGACGGATCAAGGTGGGAAAGAGCTGAACATCAGCCAGGCTGGGTCTCTCTCCGCAGAGCCAGGGCGAGGTGCCGGCGTCAGCCAGGACCGATTCCGCTTCGCTCAAGGTCTCAAAGAGCGCTGATTCGGCCCGGTCATAGGCCGCTTGGTTGCGGGCAAATCCGCAGCGATAGACCCCGTCATTGACGCTGTATTGCAGCCGCTCGCGCCAGTGCGCGATGGCCTGAGCCTGGTTGGCGGGTTCCAGGTCGAGGGCGTCCTGCGCTGCTGGCCAGCTGTTCAGCAGTTCCATCAGGCGAGCGCTTTCGCCCACCACCACACGTCCTGAGCGGCTGTCCACTAGGACCGGAACGGTGGCCCGCTGGTTGGGGTCTGCCCCAGCGGCTCGGTAGAGCTCCTGCAGGGTCTGGCAGCCACGGAAGGGCTCGCTGAAGCGCCAGCGGCCTGCCTTGGGATCGGGCTCCACCACCAGCAGCTCAATGCTCTGGTGCAGTTGCCGCAGCTGCCAGACGAGCCAAGCCCGGTGGGCCCAGGGGCAGCTCCGTCCCACGATCAGCACGTGGGCCCCCGCCTCACCGGCCGATGGGGGCAGCGCTGGTTTGGCGACAAAGGCTCCGGCGGGGCGGGTGTAGTTCCCCTCGGCATCGGCGGGTCCAAGGCCCCCCATCAGTTGCTGCCACTGCCACTGCCAGCCGTTGCGGGCGGCTGTCACCACGGCAGGGGGGATGGCCATGGACGTTCAGAAGACTTCTGCCAGGCTGACTCAGCTGCGGGCTGGAGCAAAGGGCATGGGGCGGGCTCAGGTGTTGGTTGTGGCGGGGACCCACGGCAATGAGCGCAACGCTCCGGCTTTGCTCGAGCGTTGGCGCAGGGAGCCCCGGGACCTCGACTGCGCTGGGCTGCCTGTGCAGCTGGTCCTCGGTAATCCGGCGGCCCATGCGGCCAATCGCCGTTACATCGATCGCGATCTCAACCGCTGTTTTGCCCCCGATCTGCTGGCCGATCTCACCCAGCAGCCCTTGGAGCTGCAGCGCGCCCGGGAGCTGCTGGCCCAGTTCGCCCCAACGGGCGCGAATCCCTGTGCGGTCGCGATTGACCTGCACAGCACCACCAGCGGCATGGGCAATTCACTGGTGGTCTATGGACGCCGCCCCGCCGATCTCGCCCTGGCGGCTGGTGTTCAGGCTCGGCTGGGGCTACCGATCTATCTGCACGAGGCCGATGCTGCCCAGACGGGTTTTTTGGTGGAGCGTTGGCCCTGCGGCCTGGTGATCGAGGTGGGGCCTGTGGCCCAAGGGCTACTCAGTGCGCCAATCCTGCGGCAAACCCAGCTGGCGCTCGAGGCGGTCTTCGCGGTCTTGGCCGAGGCGGCCGCCGGGGAGCTGCGCCTGCCCGCGGGCCTTCAGGTCTATCGCCATTGCGGCAGTGTCGATTTGCCCCGGGACGCGGCCGGCGAGGCCATCGCCTGTGTGCACCCGGCCCTCGAACGTCAGGACTGGAGGCCGCTGCAGGTCGGGCAGGCCCTCTTTTGGCAGCCCGGCGGCCAGGACTGCCCGGCTGAATGGCGCTTCGACCCGCAGACCCTGGGTTTTCCTGCCGAGGCCCACTGGCCTGTCTTTATTAATGAGGCGGCTTACGGCGAGAAGGGCATCGCCTTCAGCCTCTGTCGCCGGGAACGTTGGGCGAGCGAGGGGGCCTGGCTTGAGGCCTTGCAGGCCCTGATGGCGGCCTAGCCGCAGGCCCAGGTGCCCTGCTCCTTGGTGCAGGGCAGATCGCTGGTGCTGCCGTCTGCCCAGTAGATCCTGAGGCGGTCATCGGCGCTGTCGGTCCGGAAGGTCAAGGACTTGACCGGCCCGGCCGGGGCTTTGCCGGTGGGATCACTGGTGTCCGCCCCTCCAGGGTTGGCTTGCCGTTGCTCCAGCTGCTGAAGGCGCAGTTCCAGCCGATTCAGGCGTTCGATCTGCGCTTCGTTATCGCGGCGTTCCCCTCCTTGGCAGCCCGCTAGCAGGAGACCGGCAGCAAGCAGCAGCAGGGGAAGACGCATGGCGCTGAAGGCGTGACAGGCGACTCCTAGCAGCGGTTTTGGGGCTTGGCTACCTGCAGTCATGGAGGCGTTGCGCAAGATCGCTTTACAAAGCGCGCAAACTTCCTTTACATTCCCCGGGGCAACCCGTTTGGGTCGCCCTAACTACCGCTCTGACGGCTTGCCGTTGAGCCTTTCTTTCCCGTACTCATGACGACCACCC
>NZ_JAFMKL010000175.1:0-2574 GCF_017852955.1 Vulcanococcus sp. DEBay_Sum22DG08_74 | reverse complement strand
TGAGCCGCTATCTCTCCCCTGCGGTGGCCAGTGAGATTGCCAATCAACCGGAAGAAGCCGATGGCTTGCTGGGGGGGAAGCTGACCGAGGTCGTTGTCCTGATGACCGACATCCGGGGGTTCACGGCCTACACCCAAGCCATGTCCAGCAGCGGCAGGGTGGTCGAGCTGGTGGAGCGGCTGAACGTCTACTTCAGCGAAGTCGTTGAGGCGCTGCACGGGCAAGGCGCCACGGTGGACAAGTTCATCGGCGACGCCACCCTGGCGGTGTTTGGAGCCCCCATCCACCGCGGCAACCAAGTGGAGGCCTCAGCCGCCATCGAAGCCGCACTGGAGATCGAAGCTCGCCTACGCAGCCTCAACCAGACCTGGGAGCAACAGGGCGAGACCAGCTGGCAGCAGGTGATCGTGCTCAGCTTTGGCACTGTGATTAGCGGCAACATCGGCTCCAGCCGCCGCATGGACTACACCGTGATCGGAGATGCGGTGAACACCGCCAGCCGCCTGGAAGCCGTCGCCAAACAGTGCCAGCGGACGATCGTGATGAGTCAGGGGGTCGCCGACTTAGTGCGTGACCAGTGGCCCCTCGAGGACTTGGGCCGCTTCGAGATCCGAGGCCAGACCGCCCAACACGTGTACGCGCTGGCAAGCGTCACCAACCCTGTGCCCAAGGCAGCTGATCGAAGTTGAATGCGTCCACCACAGGGTGCAGTGATGGGTCTCAGCAGACGCCTGATTCAAGGTCTGGCTGTGGCTCCACTGCTCATGGGCAGTGCCCTCGCCGCACCCTTTGACAGCGCCACGGTCCGCCGGATCATCGACGGACGCGAGGTCTACATCGACAAACAACAGGCCAAGGTCAACCAGACGGCCGATCGCGGACAACAAATCAGCACCGGCTCCAGCCGGACTGAACTCCTCTTTGACAAGCGAGCCATCGGCTTCCTGGGTCAGAACAGCCTGATCACCCTGGGCCAGGAGTGTTTCCGCCTGAACAGTGGACGGGTGCTGGTCAATGGTCCTCAGGCCAGCTGCCTCGGCAGCAAGGTCTTGGGCGTTCGCGGCACGACCTATGTGCTCAGCAGCACCGAGGACGGCGGCTACGACCTGGCCGTGCTGACCGGGACCGCGACTGTTGGCGAAGCCGCAGCGATCGAGACCGCGATGGCGGCAGAAGAGGAGATCAATATCCTCTCCACCTACCCGAGCCTGAGCCCCGTGGTCGGTTTGGGATCCAGTGCCTGGGGCAGCAATGCAGGCGGAACCACCCTGGGCCAAGCGGCTGGTCTGGTCCTGGGCGACCTGAGCTTCTTCACGCCGATCATCCAAGAGAACAGCAGTTCCTTGCTGTACAGCTACAGCACGGGATCCAGCAACTTCGATGGCTTCTGGGGTGCCAGCAGCGAAGTGGGCTACACCTGGTACGACCCCAATAACCAAAGCTCCAACACGCTGCTGGTGGGCTACGACGGCTGGCAGATCCCCGGCTGCTTCCACTCCCAGATCGCCGTCGGCGGTCAGATTGAGCGCAACCGCTGGCAGTTCAGTGCCAATGGCGGCATCCCCTCAGACAACTGCGAGGACAGCCTGGGCTTTGCGATCGCGCGGGTGGGCATTCCCGTTGTGAACCTCGGGGAGCGCTCCATCCATCTCTCCCTGGCGCCCTATGTGATGCACGGCCTAGGGAACCAATACGGAGGCGGACGCATCGGGGTGAACGTACCCGTCGGCGATGCCCTGGAGATGAATGTCTACGGGCAGTACGACGAGCTGCTGGACACAGTGGTCGGCGGCCAGATCACCTACCGATTTGCCACGGCCGGTCGGTTTGTTCGCGATCCCAACCTGCCCTCCCCAAGGCAGAAGTCGCCTCTGCCCTGGCAGAACCAGAGCTTCAACAACGGTCAGCCGATTCAGGTCGCCATTGGACGCCAACAGCGGGTGTACAGCGACGTGGGCGAGCAGTTGCTGAGCCAAGCCGGTGAAACCGTGATCGAGGCCGGAGAGGAAGCCAGCTTCAACAGCAATGGCGACCTGATCCGCAAGGGCGCCATCAGCCGTGAACGCTTCTCAGAGCTGGTGGTCAGCAACCTCGAGGGGCAGAACCTCCTCCCCGAGAGCCACGCCATCGCCGAGAGCTACAAGCGTCTCTACGGCTCCACCAGCCCGAGCCTGCAGGCCATTACCGGTGTGGACTGGATGATTGCAGCCCAAACACCCTTCCCAAGACTGCGGGCAGACAACAACCTCGTGATTCCTGAGGACAAGCTGCCGAAGCCTCCCGTGGTTGAACAAGCCGTTCAACAAGACAACAATACGAATACCGAAACATTTACTTATATCTGCGCAAACCCAAATGAAACAGAGTTCAACCCAGGGGTGAAAACCACCGGGGAAGCCACACGCTTTACGACAACCAACAGAGAGAGCACGCCAGCATGCTCCGACCCCTACGCGAAACCACTGTTCCTCTAGAGAATGTGGGGACTTGAGCCGCAACTGAGTGTCGTCCGAGAACGGATGAAGCTCTTGCTTGCATCCCACGGCAACGACCTAACCGCGCGAGAACACCTCG
>NZ_JAFMKL010000056.1:0-11474 GCF_017852955.1 Vulcanococcus sp. DEBay_Sum22DG08_74 | reverse complement strand
GGCGACTGCGCCAGCCTCGAGGCGATGGCCTCGCGCTTTGAAGAAGCCGCGGCCCTGATGCGTCGGATGGCCTCTGAGGGATTTGTGCTGGAGCGCCATAGCGATGGCCAACACATCACCCACAGGGATGCCGGGGTCTTTGCCGCCTATGGCTTCATCGATGAACAGTCACCGGTGCGGCAGTTGAACCTGATCGAACTGGACTGAACGGTCAGCCCGCGCGGCGCAGGTAACCGATGAGCCACACCAGCACAAACGCCAGCACCGAAATCCCGAGATAGATCAGCGTCCAACGCTGGAGATCCTCAATGCTCAGACCATTGAGCAGACCATCCGCTGCATCACCGGCAGTGGCGTAAGCAAACGGGGCGAACAACAGCACGGGCACGCGGCGATGCAAGATCGCGCAAGTCTCTCGTCTCCGCGGCGGCCATGGCCAGCTCCAACTTCCCCCGCACCCTGATGCTCTTGGGCAGCGGTGAATTGGGCAAAGAGGTGGCCATCGCCGCGCAACGCCTGGGTTGCCGTGTGATCGCAGTGGATCGCTACGCCGGGGCCCCCGCGATGCAGGTTGCCGATGTGGCCGAGGTCGTACCGATGACGGACCCGGAGGCGCTCAAGGCGGTGGTCCGTCAGCACCAACCCGATGTCCTGATCCCCGAGATCGAAGCCCTGGCCGTGGACGCCCTGGCGGAGCTGGAGGCCGAGGGCACCACCGTGATCCCCACGGCCCGCGCCACGGCCGTGACCATGAACCGCGACCGCATCCGCGACCTCGCCGCGACGGAACTGGGGCTACGCACGGCCCGGTTCGCCTACGCCAGCAGCGCCGAGGAGTTGGCGCAGGCCGCCGCACCCCTGGGTTGGCCTGTGGTGGTGAAGCCGGTGATGAGCTCCTCCGGCAAAGGCCAAAGTGTGGTGGACGGTCCCGAGGGCATTCCCGCCGCCTGGGAGGCCGCCATGGCCGGAGCCCGGGGTAGCGGCGCCCGGGTGATCGTCGAGGAGTTCCTCCACTTTGAGCAGGAAATCACCCTGCTGACCGTGAAGCAGTGGAACGGCCCCACCCTGTTCTGCCCGCCCATCGGCCATATCCAAGAGCGGGGTGACTACCAGTGCAGCTGGCAACCCGCCCAGCTCGAGTGGGAGCAACTGGCCGCCGCCCAGACCATGGCGCGGGAGGTCACCGACAACCTCGGGGGCGCTGGCATTTTTGGCGTGGAGTTTTTCGTCTGCCGCCTACCCGATGGCAGCAGCGAAGTGGTCTTCTCCGAGCTCTCGCCCCGCCCCCACGACACCGGCCTGGTGACCCTGGCCGGACAAAACCTGAGCGAATTTGAACTGCACCTGCGAGCCGTCCTTGGGCTGCCCATCCCTGAGATCCGTTCCGAGGGGGCAGCCGCCAGCCGCGTGATCCTGGCTGAGCGACAAAGCGACAGCGTGGCCTTCAGCGGTCTGGACGAGGCCCTGGCCGAAACCGATGTGCAGGTGCTGCTGTTTGGCAAACCCGACGCCCGTCCCTACCGGCGCATGGGGGTAGCCCTGGCCCGCGGTGCGGACCTCAAGGACGCACAGCAAAAAGCCGATCAAGCCGCCGGCAAGATCCAGGTGATCTAGAGGCCCAAACCCCTCTAGCTCCAAGGGATAACGCGAGGTACTTTGCGCTCATCTGAGTGCCTTATGTCCCCCGCCCAATCCAATCCCCGGCGCCAAGGGCGCAGTCCGCAGCGGGACCCCAGGCGGGGGAAAGCGGATCTCCAACCTGCTGAGCGCCGCGTCCGCCGCGACAACGTGACGCAGCTGGATCGCCGGCGACCAGCCGCAGCACCGGCCAAACCCGTCAAGCGCAGGCAGGGGCTCCCCCGCCTGCCCCTGTTCGTGGCCGGCCTTGGACTGGGCTACGCCCTGCATGGCCTGCCCGCGGTGGTGATGGGAGCCTTTGATCAGCCCAAACAGCTGATCGGATCCCTGGTGGCCCCGGTGGCCTCGGGCGATCGACGCATCGTCGTCCTGGGGACCGACGACGTCAGCACCAACACCGACGTGATGCTGACGATGCATCTCGACGACGGCCGCACCAAGCTCACCCAGGTCCCCAGGGACACCTTCATCGACTCCGAGCGCTACGGAGTGATGAAGGCCAACGCCCTCTACAGCAGTGGCGGCCCCGAGATGGTCAAGGCGGAGCTCAGCAAGCTCCTCTCCGCCAAGGTCGACCGCTATCTGGTGCTGAACCTGAACGCCGTTCAGCGACTGGCGGATGCCATCGGCGGCGTCGAGGTCGACATCCCCAAACGGATGGCCTACGTCGACAACAGCCAAGGCCTCTACATCGACCTCTATCCCGGACGGCAACTGCTCAAAGGGGAGGCACTGGAAGGATTCCTGCGCTTCCGCCACGACCAGCTGGGTGACATCGGCCGAATGGAGCGCCAAAAGCTGGTGCTGGCGGAGGTCTTCCGCAAACTGGCCAACCCAGTCATGGCGACCCGACTTCCCGAGTTGATGGAGATCGCTGGCAAGGACATGCGAACGGACCTCTCCCCAATCGACATGGGCAAGCTGATCACGGCCATGGCCACGACCAAACTGGCCTCCAGCCGGGTCGAGGGGGTCCCGTTCTGGCACCAGGAGATCAGCTATTGGATGCCCGACAGCAACCCCAATCGCCAGAGCTACCTGAGCCAAGACCCAGACGCCCTATTGCCCTAGCGGCTCAAGAAGCGGTAGTGGTCTAGACCCTCCAGCACGCCCCAAGCCTGAGGCCTGGAGGCGAAAAAGACCTTCGGACGGCGGCGCAGCTGATCCAGGGAGTGGTCGTGCTCGGAGGCCACCAGGCCAAGCGAGCTGCCGTTCAGGAGCTCCGCATCACCCTGCTGGGCCGCCACCACCAGCACCTGATCCAGGGGTAGGCCCCAGTTCAGGCAGAGGTGACGAATGGCATCCGCCTTGGACGCCCGCATCGGCAGCACATCCAAGAACCAATGGTGGAAGAGGTGGGCTCGAGCCTCCAGCCGGTGCTGGCGCAACCGCTGCCGCACCATCTCGAGCACCCCCGCGGTGGGCGCCTCCAGGGTGTAGCTGACCTTGTAACTGCCTTGATTGACCTCCGGCTGCAGCGACAGGCGGGGGCTGAGTCCTTCGAGCACCTGCTCGACCCGTTTGCGCTGCCAGCCCTGGGCGATGTGCTGGTGCCAACTGACATCTGGCCGGCCCTCAGCGCCAAAGCGCAGGTCCGCCCCGGCCTCCAGGATCCAGACCTGGGGTTCTGGCAGATGCAATTCGGCAAAGCGCAGCCGCGCTGAAGCGAAGTGGCGACCGCTCAACATGCCGATGCCGCACTGGGGATCAGCGGCCAGTCGGCGACGGAGATCCTCGAGGCCAGCCGGCTGCGCCGACTGCAGGCAGACATCGAGATCGAGCAAGAGCAACCGTTGCACCGGAGGAGCCTCGACCTTCACCGGTTGGGCCGGGGACGCAGCCACCACCCCGGGGGTGCAACGACGGTCGCCCTCCCCGAGGTAGCTGCAGACATGGGCATCCCAACTGAAATTGCGGCTGATGGCCTCGATGCCGTTGTCGCGCCAGGAGCGCCAGCGATCGAGATCCGCACCCGCCTCTTCCAGGGCTTGCTGCAGCACATCCAGATCGGTCACATCCGCCAGCTGGCCGTTGGAGCAGCGCTGAAGGATGTCCCGCGGCCCCCCGTCATCGGTGCTGACCAAGGGCAGCCCGCAGGCCGCCGCCTCCAGCAGGGTCAAACCAAAGGGCTCCGTCAGGGCCGGGTTGACGAAGATCCCGCAGCGCTGTGCCGCCCAGCGATAGATCGCAGGGATCTGCTCACCGCGATGGTGCTTGGGATAGGCGACCTTGCCGTAGAGATCAAAGCGATCCACCAGCTCAAAAATCTGCTGGAACTGATCCCGCTGCTGCTTCTCGAGCGAGCGGGGATCCTCACGGCAACCCAGCACCAGGACGAGGTTGTGGCGCTCCTGCAGTAGGGCGGAGCGGCCATAGGCCTCCACCAGAGCCGGGACGTTCTTGCGCCGAACCGCGCGGCAGATCGTGAGTAGGGGTGACTTGTTGGGCTCCCGCAGGAATGGCTCCATCAGGGCCTCCACATCGGACGCCTCGCCAGGCATCGCCACCGGGTGGAAGCGCTGGGCGTCCACCCCAGGGGGCACGACACAGGCCTGCTCCGCCTCAAAGCGGTTGTAGCGGGCGTACTGCTGCTGGGCTTCCTGCTGGGTGCTGGTGATCACCAGGGAGGCCTGGGCCAAGGCACGCTCTTCGGCGTCGATGCGACGGCCGATGGCATAGGTCTGCTCGATCTGCTCATGGGTCAGGCCGCCTTCGAGCAGGCGCCGCTGCTTCTCGCGGCCCAGGGAGTGCCCGGTGAAGACCAAGGGGATCCCAAGCCTTTGGGATACCAAGGCCCCCACATAGCCGGCATCGGCGTAGTGGGCGTGGATCCAATTCGGACGCTGCGGCTGGGCCGCAATGTGGGCCGTGACCGCATCGGCCATCTCGTCGAGATAGGGCCAGAGCAGTTCCTTGCGCAGGTAGCGCCGCGGTCCGCAGGGGAAGCGAACGATGCTGGCGCCGTCAGCCAGCGGTTCATGGGCCTGGGCGTAATCAGCGGAAACCCGCTTGTCCTGAATCAAACGGGTGACCACATCGACGCGGTCGACCTCCGGGCGAGCAGCTAATCCTCTGGCCAGCTCGAGCACATAGGTGGTCTGACCACCGGTATCTGCATCACGTCCCAGCTCCAGGTCATGGCCGCGGAACAGGCCATGCAAATGGAGATGGAGCAAGTAGTAACCCAATTCGCCTCCTCGGCGATTAGCTCACCTTTAGCCGCGATTCCAGGGGCGAAGTCGGAAGAAAAGGGAAAGATCAAGCAGAGATCGCGTCGCGGTTTTCGCTGACTTAGGGCTTCCCTACAAGCTTTTGGCGCAGGCTTTTGATGCGATCGCGCAGGTTGGCCGCTTCCTCAAAGTCAAGATTTTTTGCCGCTGATTTCATCTTGTCCTCGAGCTGTTGAATCAGCTCCGGCAGGGCATCGAGCGGCACATCGTTGTGCTCGGCCTGCTCGGTGGCCTGCTCCAACTGCTCGTCGTTCAGGCGCCTGGAAACCTCCAAGAAGGCCAGGATCGAATTGCCGCCCCGCTTACCAGCGGGCGTCGGCGTGATTCCGTGCTTCTCGTTGTAGGCCTGCTGAATCGCACGTCTGCGCTCGGTTTCTGAGATGGCCTTGGCCATCGAATCCGTCAGGTTGTCGGCGTAGAGCAGGGCTACCCCCTCCACGTGACGAGCGGCCCGGCCGATGGTCTGAATCAAGGAGCGCTCAGCCCGCAGGAACCCCTCCTTGTCGGCATCCAGGATCGCCACCAGGGACACCTCGGGCAGGTCCAGGCCCTCCCGCAGGAGGTTCACACCCACCAGCACGTCGTACTCGCCATTGCGCAGGTCCTGGATGATCTCGATCCGCTCGATCGAGTGGATCTCCGAGTGGAGATAGCGAACCCGGACGCCGTTCTCAGCGAGGTAGTCCGTGAGGTCTTCCGCCATCCGCTTGGTCAGGGTCGTGACCAAGACCCGCTCCTTCTTCTCGGCACGGGTACGAATTTCACCCAAGAGGTCATCCACCTGGCCATCGGTGGGACGCACCTCAACGATGGGATCCAGCACCCCGGTCGGACGGATCACCTGTTGGACCACCTCGGAATCGCTCTGCTTGAGCTCCCAATCCCCGGGTGTGGCGCTGACAAAAATGCTCTGCCGGGCCTTCTCCCAGAACTCATCCCCCTTGAGCGGACGGTTGTCTGCAGCACTGGGGAGCCGGAAGCCGTGCTCAATCAGCACGCCCTTGCGCGCTTGGTCGCCGTTGTACATCGCCTGCAGCTGGGAGCAGGTGACGTGGGACTCATCCACCACCAGCAACCAGTCCTCAGGGAAATAGTCGATCAGGCACTCCGGCGGTGTGCCCGCCTCGCGGCCCGCCAGATGGCGCGCATAGTTCTCAACGCCATTGCAGTAGCCGACCTGCTCGAGCATCTCCAGGTCGTAGGTGGTGCGCTGCTCCAGGCGCTGTGCCTCCAACAATTTCCCCTGCTCGTTGAGCACGTCCAGGCGCTCCCGCAGCTCCGAGCGAATGGCCTTGATCGCATCCTCCAGGCGCTCCTTGGGGGTCACGAAGTGCTTGGCCGGATAGATGCTGATCGATTCCAGGCTCTGCAGGATTTCCCCGGTGGTGGGGTCCACATAGCGAATGGCCTCGACCTCATCACCAAAGAGTTCAATCCGCACCAGGCGGTCCTCGTAGGCGGGGCCGATCTCCAGCACGTCCCCCCGCACCCGGAAGCGTCCACGGGAGATCTCCAGGTCGTTGCGGGAGTACTGGTTGTTGACCAAGTCCCGCAGGGAACTCCTGAGATTGAGGGTCTCGCCCACCTCAAATTTGACGGCGGCCTTGAGGTACTCACTGGGGATTCCCAGGCCGTAGATACAGCTAATGGAGGCCACCACGATCACATCACGGCGCTCAAAGAGAGAGCGGGTCGCGGAGTGCCGCAGCATGTCGATCTCTTCGTTGATCGAGGCTGTTTTGGCGATGTAGGTATCGGAGACCGGCACATAGGCCTCCGGCTGGTAATAGTCGTAGTAGGAGATGAAGTACTCAACGGCGTTCTTCGGGAAGAACTCCCTGAGCTCATTGCAGAGCTGGGCCGCCAGGGTTTTGTTATGGGCCAAGACCAAGGCCGGCCGGCCGGTCTTGGCAATCACATTGGCGATGGTGAAGGTCTTGCCGGTTCCCGTCGCACCCAACAGGGTCTGATAGCGCTCGCCTGATTCCACGCCAGCCACCAGCGCCTTGATCGCCTCGGGCTGATCCCCCTTGGGCTCGTAGGGAGCGTGGATTTCAAACGGGTTAGGCATCGGGGCATTCTCGGACAACCGCCCAGGCGGCGTGGCTGCCGAACCAACAAAAAACCCATGCCCCGAAGGGCATGGGTGACGTCCAAAGCGGTGATGCCTTGAGGATCAGACGGCTGCCTTGACGGCGCTGCCCAGGGCCTCGCGCAGGCCACGAACCACGGCGACCATGGCCAGCTGATCGTTGAGCTTGTTGACGGCGGAGCCCACGCCCACGCCAGCGGCACCGGAGGCGATGGCCATCGGCACGGTGACGGAAGACAGTCCAGAAGCGCAGAGCACCGGCACCGAGACGGCGCGGCTGATGCTGTGGGCAGCGGCCAGGGTGGGAGCGGCCTTCTCGATCAGGCCGAGGCTGCCGGCACTGAAGGGCTTGGCACTGGTGCCACCTTCGGTCTGGATGATGTCGGCACCGGCGGCCACCAGATCAGCGGCGAGCTGCTCCTGTTGGTCGATGGGCAGCACGTGGGGGACGGTCACGCTCAGCACCACCTCGGGCAGCAGCTCGCGGGTGCGGCGGGTGATGGAGAGCACCTCAGCGGCATCAAAGATGCGGCCGAGGGGATAGAAGGCGTCGTAGTTGCCGATCTCGACCATGGCGGCACCGGCGGCCACGGCGGCGGGGAACAGCTCAGGATCGACGGCGCTCACGCAGATGGGCAGGCCCGAGACCGAGGCGGCCAGCTGCACCAGCTCAGCATCACAGGCCACGTCGATCAGATCCGCACCACCGAGGCCAGCCGCACGGCTGATGCGCTCGACGCTGGCGGCGTCAAAGTTGGTGAGGCCAGCAATCACCTTGAGAGCGCGCTTCTCGGCCAGGGCCATGCGAAGGGAAGCGGGCAGCCGATCGAGGCGGGACATGCCAGTACAGATGGAGTTTTGCGATTCTCACACGCTGAGCCAGGGCGAATCAGGCTGGGGGCATGGCTGAACGCTGGAGTGATCTGCATCGGCGCCTGCATCAGCAGCTGCTCCAGCAGCAGGATCTGCTGCCCGATGGGGAGCCCCTGCTACTGGCCGTCTCCGGTGGCCAAGACTCCATGGCCTTGGTGGGGCTCCTGAACGACCTGAAACGTCTCCACCACTGGCAGCTGCAGCTCTGGCATGGCAACCACGGTTGGCGCCCTGAAGCCGAGCAGCAGGCCCGCGAACTCCAGGCCTGGGCCCAGGACCAGGGCCTGCCGATCCAGGTCGACGACTGGGAGAGTCCAAAGAGGGATGAAGCCTCAGCCCGCGACTGGCGCTATGGGCAGCTCCAGACCCACGCCCAGCGCCTGGGCTGCCGCAGGGTCGTCACCGGACACACCGCCAGCGACCGCAGCGAGACGGTCCTGCTCCAGCTCGCCCGCGGCAGCCATCGCCGCGGCCTCTCCAGCCTCCGGCAACGGCGCACGCTCAGCGGCACGATTGAGCTGGTCCGCCCACTGCTGGGGTTCTCCCGCAGTGACACAGCCCAGCTCTGCCAGCAGCTGGGTCTGCCGATTTGGCTGGACCCCAGCAACAGCGACCCGCGCTTCAGTCGCAATCGGATCCGCCACGAGGTGCTGCCTGTCCTTGAGGCCCTCCACCCCGGAGCCAGCGAACGCATCAGCCAACTGAGCGAACGGCTGGCCCAAGAGCAGGACGGCGGCGAGCAGTTGGTGGATCTCGCCCTGGGCAGCCTGCAAACCGAAACGGCCCAGGCTCAGCCGGCGTTAAAGCGACGCCCCCTCAGCGGCCTGACCCTCAGCAATCAACGGCTGCTGCTGCACCACTGGCTGACCCGCCAGGGCCTCAGCCTGGGCAACGCGGAACAGTTGGAGCAGCTTCTCCATCGCCTGCCGCCCCACTGCGGTCCTGGCCAGTGGGATCTCAGCCGGGGGCGCTCCCTGCGCTGGAACCGCGAGCTGATCTGGCTGGAGCCCTGAAGAAGCGCGGCCAGGTCTGGCAAAACGACCTAAACCGGAGCGGGAACGGCGCAACGCCATGAGCAGCGCAAGCAGTGATCGCTACGCAGCCATCGAACGGGCCTACGGAGAAGGGCGCTTCAGCGATGCGCTCCAGGGGGCTGAGGCCTTGCTGCACGAGCTGCAAGCCAGCGCCTCTGGGCCTGAGTCAGAGACCGCCCTCAGCCGGCTCCAGCTACTAACGGGTCACATTCACCTCTACGGACTGGGGCAGCCCCAGGACGCGCAGGCCTACTACCAAGCGGTCGCGGACAGCACGGCCCCCTCCACCCTGGTGGACCTCGCCCAGGCCGGGCTCCAGCGCTGTCAACTGCAACCAGCAGCCCAGGAGGAGCCCAGCTCCCAGCAAGCCATTGGGGATCTGCCCGAACTTCCTGCCACCCCCTGGCTCAACCAACTCAGCGAACCCCAGGAGGCCCTCACCGCCCTGCAGGCGGCCTGGACTGAGGTGCCCGCCAGTGGACCAACACCCGTCATCGCAACGCCGACGGTGCTTAACGGCTCGCCGGCAACGCCCTGGGGCGATGCCGCACCCAACGTCGAGGTCCTCGCCGATGAACCTGAGCTTGAGCCTCAGCCAACGGACGACGCGGCGCCAGCCGAGCGTGAGTGGCCCGACTACAGCCAAGGAAACCTGGTGGTGGAGCTGCCCTTCAGCGAAAACCGCCCCCAGGAGCCCCTCCATGAGGGGAGCAACTGGAGACGGTTCTTCAGGCTGAAACGGCCCTAGGGCCGCAGCAGCAGTCAGCTCGCGGCGGAGCGGCGACGACGGGTGCGGCCGGCGATTTCAGGTTCCTCGACCTTGGGAGCAGCCGCAACAGGAGCAGCCTTCACCGGCGCAGGCGCAGGGGCAGCCGAAGCGGCGGAGGCGGCAGCACCGACGGGGGCCAGTTCACGGCGGGGCGTGCGATCCCGATCCCGGTCGCGGTTGCCATCACGGTTGCCGTCGCGGCGACCGCGGGGGGCCGGACGGGTGTCGGGCTCTGCATCCGCACGGCCCTTGTAGGCCGGGGTGCCACCAGGGGCGGGCTGCACCAGGCAGATGATCAGCGGCTCAACTTGCAATTCGCGGCGCAGGCGACGCTGCAGACCCACTTCGATTTCGCGCTGGACGCCCATCCAGTCCACTTCGGGAGCCTTGCCACCGGTGTTCCGGGACAGTTGCTGCCAGCGGTTCTCGAGCACCCAGGTGATTTCCCGCTCGGTCCAGAGGCTGAGCTTGCGGGGATCCGCGGCGGTGACCACGCCCCGCAGGTTGACCCGCGGAGGCGCTGCCATCACACCGTCGGTGCTGATCACGGCGAGCATCGTGATGACGCCGTCGTCGGCGAGCTGCTGACGCTCTTTGAGAACACGGGCGTCGACGATGCCATTGCGGGAGGCGTCGAGCAGTTCGATGCCCGCCTTGACGGGCTCGCCCTTCTTGATCGAATCGGCCGTCAGCTCAACAACGTCTCCGTTGTCGATGATCAGCATGTTGTCGGCCGGAACGCCCATGGACTGGGCGGTCTTGCTGTGGCAGACGAGCATGCGGTGCTCGCCGTGCACCGGCACGAAGAACTTGGGACGGGTGAGGGCCAGCATCAGCTTCTGGTCCTCCTGGAAGCCGTGGCCAGAGACGTGGATGCCCTCGCCCTTGCCGTAGACGACCTTGGCGCCCAGCATCATCAGCCGGTCGATGGTGTTCACCACGGAGATGGTGTTCCCCGGGATCGGGCTGGCGGAGAAGATGATCGTGTCGCTGCTCTTGACCTGCACCTGGGGGTGCTCGCCACGGGAGATGCGGCTCAGGGCAGCCAAGGGCTCACCCTGGCTACCGGTCATCAGCAACAGGGTCTCGCGATCGGGCAGATCACGGATTTGCTTGATCGGGACAAACAGATCATCCGGAGCGCGCATGTAGCCCAATTCACGGGCCTTGGCGATCACGTTGAGCATGGAGCGGCCCAGGAGGCCGACCTTGCGGCCGTTCTTCATGGCCAGCTCGAGGATCATCGCGACGCGATGGATGGAGCTCGCAAAGGTGGTGATGATCACCCGGCCTTCGGCCTGGGCGATATGGCGATCGAGGGCCGGGAAGACCGAGCGCTCAGGAGGACAGAAGCCAGGGACCTCAGCGTTGGTGGAGTCACTGAACAGGCAGAGGACACCCTGCTCGCCGTGGTGGGCGAGGCGGGCCATATCGAAATACTCACCATCGACCGGGGTGTGGTCGAACTTGAAGTCACCCGTGAAGATGATCGTTCCCACCGGAGTGGTGATGGCCAGCGAGAAGCTGTCCGCCATCGAGTGGGTGTTGCGGATGAACTCCACCGAGAAGTGCTGGCCCACCTTCACCACGTCCCGCGGACCCACGGTCTGAATGGTGGTGCGGTCGGTGACGCCGGCCTCTTCCATCTTTCCCTGGAGCATCGACATGGCCAGCCGGGGGCCATAGATCACCGGGATGTTGAAGTTCTTGAGGTGGTGGGAAATACCACCGATGTGGTCCTCGTGACCGTGGGTCACGATCATTCCGCGGATGCGCTTCTGGTTCTCCTTGAGATAGCTGGTGTCGGGCATCACGACGTTCACGCCGTGCATGCCATC
>NZ_JAFMKL010000174.1:0-2598 GCF_017852955.1 Vulcanococcus sp. DEBay_Sum22DG08_74 | reverse complement strand
AAGTGGTGCTGCGACTGAGCGAGTTGAAGCTGCCGCTGGATCACGAGGAAGCGGATCTCGCTCCAGCCATCTGCAAACGCCTCAAGATCGATCCAGCGGCCCTGCTCGCGCATCGGATCATCAAAGAGAGCATCGACGCCAGGCGGAAATCCGCCATCCAGATCGCCTACAGCCTGGAGCTGGAACTGCCGCCGCAGCTCGAGCAGCAACTGCTGAAGCGCTTCAAGCGCGATCCCCACCTGCAACCCGCAAGCGACACCCACTACCAACCCGTGGCGCAGGCCAGCCCCGGGGATCCCCTGCCTCAGCGGCCGGTGGTTGTGGGCGCCGGACCCTGCGGCTACTTCTGTGCCCTGATCCTGGCGGAGATGGGGCTGAGACCCCTGCTGCTCGAGCGCGGCAAACCCGTGAAGGAGCGCACGGCGGACACCTTTGGCTTCTGGAAAGGCACTGCGCCGTTCAACCCCGAATCCAACGCGCAATTTGGGGAAGGGGGTGCGGGCACCTTCTCCGATGGGAAGCTCTACAGCCAGGTGAGAGACCCCAAACACCTCGGGCGCAAGGTCCTGGAGGAACTGGTCGCAGCGGGGGCCAATCCAGAGATCCTGGTCAAGCACCACCCCCACATCGGCACCTTCAAGTTGGCCACGGTGGTTCGGGGTCTCCGGAGCAAGATCACGGCCCTCGGCGGAGAGATTCGCTTCGAAAGCCGTGTCAGTCAGCTCTGCGTTGAGCAGATCGATGGGGAGCGGCGCCTTAGCGGCGTTGCCCTGGCCAGCGGAGAGATCATCCCGGCGCAGCAGGTGGTCCTCGCGGTCGGCCACAGCGCGCGCGACACCTTCGCGATGCTGCAGGAGGAGGGCGTGACGCTGGAGCGCAAACCCTTCTCGGTGGGCTTTCGCATCGAGCACCCGCAACCCCTGATCGATGCCGCCCGTTGGGGAAACTGCGCCGGCCATCCCCGCCTGGGGGCTGCGGAGTACAAGCTCGTCAAACACGTCAGCAACGGGCGCTGCGTCTACAGCTTCTGCATGTGCCCCGGTGGCCTGGTGGTGGGGGCCACCTCGGAGGTGGGACGGGTCGTCACCAACGGGATGAGTCAGCACTCGCGCAATGAGCGCAACGCCAACAGCGGCATCGTCGTGAACATTGAGACAGGCGACGTCGAAAGCTATGGCGCCTACCCCGGCGACCCCCTTGCGGGGATTGCCTTCCAGCGGCACTGGGAGGCCAAGGCCTTTGAACTCGGTGGCAAGAGCTATGCCGCTCCCGGTCAGCGGCTCAAGGACTTCCTGGCCGGCGGCAGCCAGGCACCCGCCGATCTGGGGACGGTCAAGCCCTCCTACAGCCCCGGTGTAGTCCCTGCAGACCTGGGGCAGGCCTTACCGGCCTTTGTGATCGAAGCCCTGCGGGAGGCCCTGCCGCAGTTCGAGCAGTCCATCCCGGGCTACGCCATGGACGATGCGCTGCTGACTGGCGTTGAAACCCGCACCTCATCCCCCGTGCGCATTCCCAGAACAAAAGCCCTGGAGAGCGTGAACACCCCAGGGCTTTATCCGGCGGGAGAGGGGGCCGGCTTCGCCGGCGGAATCCTCTCTGCTGCGATGGATGGCATCCGCGTCGCGGAAGCCGTTGGCCTCACTCTTCTTCGTCAGGAGCGCCCAGGGGCACCAGACGGATCTGCTTGCGACCCAGCTTGATTTCGAACTCATCGCCGGGCTTGAGGTCCAGCAGGGCGGTGTAGGCCTTGCCCACCATCAGGTTGCCGTTGAACTGAACCTTGGTGGTGAAGCTCAGCTTGCGGCCGCCTTTACCAACCTTGGCGCTCGAGCCGCCAAAATCAACGCCCTTGGCATTGAGCAGCGCTTCGTAGAACGCCGTGAAATTCAGTCGCTCGCTGCCGTCTTTCTTGTTGGAGACATATCCGCATGCACGAACAACGTCGGATTTGCTCACGTCGCCCATTTCTTTGACTTTGGCGAGAAGATCAGCTCCGGTGAGCATGAGATTGATAGTTATGCAACTTCTGCATCATCACACCCGACGGTCAATTCAGCAAGGCTGACTTTTTCAAAAAGCCGGGATTTCCCAGGAGTTTTTTTTTCAATCAATGCCCCCCACGCTGGTCTGGTATCGCCGCGATTTGCGCACGCAGGATCACGAACCGCTGGCGAAGGCCTGCTTAAGAGGACCGGTCATTCCGGTGTTCGTACTGGATGACGCGTTGCTGTTTCATCCTGAGACTGCCGTCGCTCGTGTTGAGTTTTTACTGCACTCTTTGCAGGCCCTCGATGCCCGATTGCGGTGGCTTGGGGGGCGATTACTTGTGCAGCGCGGCCAACCCGAAGTGGTCCTCGCCCGTCTCGCCCAAGGCAGCGGCGCGCGCCATGTCCTCGCCCATACCGACAGTGAGCGCCTGGTCGGCCGGGTCCGTGATGCCCGCGTCAACCGCCACCTGCAGCAGCAAGGCATCGAGCTGGACTGGATCGAACCAGCCGGTGCAAGCGGTGAGCTTCAGCCCTACAGCGATTGGAACCGCCAGTGGCATGGCGCCATGGCCGCGCCGCTGGTGCCGGAACCTCAGCGGGTCGTAGTACC
>NZ_JAFMKL010000173.1:0-2607 GCF_017852955.1 Vulcanococcus sp. DEBay_Sum22DG08_74 | reverse complement strand
CCTGCCCACCTGGCGGAATTGGTAGACGCGCTGGTTTTAGGTACCAGTGGCTTCGGTCGTGGGGGTTCAAGTCCCCCGGTGGGCATCCGTTCGAGAGGTCGGTTTTTCTAAGCTGGCCCTTATTCAGTAGGAATGACGCAAACCTTGGCCCCATCTGAGTTGCAAGAGCTTGGACGCCAAGAGGTGCGTGCTTCCGTCAGCGCAGTGCCTCGGGAATACCTCGATCCCCCGGCGCCCTGGAACCCAACGGTGGGTCTGTTCCTCGGGGGATATGCCCTTGCGGCGTTGAGCATCGCGGGCTGGTTCCTCTGGGGTTGGCCCCTGCCTGTGCTTCTGGCCACGGGTTTTCTCGCCCTGCATCTCGAAGGGACGGTCATTCACGACGCTTGCCACAACGCGGCGCACCCCAGTCGCTTCTGGAATGCCTTCATGGGGCATGGGGCGGCGTTGCTGTTGGGCTTCAGCTTTCCGGTCTTCACCCGGGTGCATTTGCAGCACCACGCCCATGTGAATGATCCGAAGAATGATCCGGATCACATCGTCAGCACCTTCGGTCCGCTTTGGCTGATTGCGCCCCGTTTTTTCTATCACGAGTACTTCTTTTTCCAGCGCAAGCTTTGGCGCGGACATGAGCTTCTTGAGTGGGGGATTGCCCGGGGAATCTTCTTCGCGATTGTGCTAGCTGGGATCAAATATGGCTTCATTGATTTCATCTTCAATGTCTGGTTCGCGCCAGCCCTGATGGTCGGGGTGACCCTGGGCTTGTTCTTTGATTACCTGCCTCACCGCCCCTTCTCGTCCCGCAACCGTTGGCACAACGCCAGGGTCTATCCGGGGCGTTTAATGAATTGGCTGATCATGGGTCAGAACTATCACTTGGTTCATCACCTATGGCCTTCCATTCCCTGGTTTGAGTATCGGCCGGCTTATCACGCCACCAAGCCAATCCTGGATGCCAAGGGCTCGCCTCAGCGCCTCGGTTTGTTTGAAACCAAGAGCGATTTAACGAACTTCCTCTACGACATCGTTCTGGGCGTGCGCAGTCACCGCCGCCGCCGCAGCAAACTTCGTCCGATTGCAGGACTGTTGCCGTCCTTCAGGGCAAGGCGCCACGTGGTGGCTCTGCTCCACCGCACGGCTGTCTCGCCCAGGCGCTGAGATTCACTCAGCCAGGATTTTGGGAACCCTGAAGAAGTCGCCTTCGCGCAGAGGTGCTTCGTTGAGCAGTTGCTCCCGCACGTCGGTCGCAACAACGGTGTCTTCGCGCGTCACGTTGACCACTTCGACAGCCCGGGTGGTGGCGGGAACGCCATCGGTATCGACGGCCTGCAGGTGGTCGACGTAATCGAGAATCCGCTCGAGCTGACCGGTGTAGGTCGCGATCTTGTCTTCGGGCAGATCGAGGCGAGCCAGCTTGGCCACCTTGCGGACGTCGTCGGCGCTGATGTTGCTCATGGGGTGAACCTAGCTGGCCGACTCGCTTAAAAAGCGCTCCAGATCAGCCACGAGCCCCGTCGCGGCCACGTCCAAAAAGCGGCGGCCATCCTCGGCAGTGGCCAAGGAGGGATGGGAGCCCATGCGGCCATCGGGGTGGCGGCGGCGGAAGTCCTCGGGGCTGTGAATCGGTCCGGCGGGTGCTGGGTCGGGCAACGGTTGTTGCTTGCTCTCCAGGCTGGGCTCGAGCGCCAGGGTGATGGCGATTTCACTGGGGGTGGCGTGGTGTCCTTCCTTGTCCCCGTAGAGCTCTCGGGCCAGGCCCATGGCCTCTGAGGTCATGAACCAGTTGGCCAGCTTGCAGCGCAGTTGAGCGGCATTGGGCAGTCCGCGGGCGGCAGCGGTGCCGTAGGCCTGGGCAAAGGCTGCCTTGCAGGTGGCGATGTTTCCGCCATGGCCATTGATCACGTAGATCCGCTCAAACCCGTGGCGGGCCAAGGAGAGGATCAGGTCATGCAGCACCGCCAGCAGGGTGGAGGGCTGCAGGCTCATGGTCCCAGCAAAGCCCAGATGGTGCTCCGCCATGCCGAAGGCCTGGGCCGGGGTGACCAGGACTCCTAGGCGCCGGCCGACCTCTAGGGCCACGGCTTCGGCGGTGAGGGCGTCGGTGCCGATGGCTCCGGTGGGTCCGTGCTGCTCGGTGGAGCCCAGGGGAATGATCACCCCTTTGTTCTGGGTCAGATAGGCCTCCACTTCAGGCCAGCTCCGCAGCTGCAGTCGGATGTCTTCGGTGCAGTGAGCAGTCACGGGGGTGAGGCGTGAGATCGCTTCAGTATCCCTAGATCTCGGCCGCGTCAGTGCGCGGTGCCGTTGCCGTCGTACTTGTCCGTGTCGTAGTAGCCGCCCTTGGTTCCGAAGAACAAGGTGGCCAAGACAAACAGCCCGCTGCCGCCAATCAAGACCGTTGCCAGGGTGAATCCTTCGGTGTGCATCGCCGGGGCTGAGCCGATGGGCTGATTCTGGCGTCCGCGGCTTTCGCGCGCAGCGCTGGGTCGGTTAACTGTGACCTGCCTGCTTGGTGGTGGCGATGCCGAAGCAACCTCCAGCGCTCCCCCAAGCCTTTTTCGCCCGCCCCGCCGAGCTGGTCGCCCCCGACCTCATCGGTTGCCTGCT